>CAJONH010000013.1 GCA_905235825.1 Candidatus Gastranaerophilales bacterium | reverse complement strand
GAACAACACTTAATATAGGTCAATATGCCGATGTTACACTGAACGGCGGAAGCGACCTTTCAAGAGTTGTTTGGGCAGGTGATGTTCAATTAAACGGCGGTACTTTAACTTTGGAAAACATTAAAGATGCTTCAAGAGTTACAACGGGCGGTTTCAATAAAACAGGCAAATTAGACGCTCAAACAGGTACTTTATATATTAATGCTTCAAATGTACTTTTAGGTAATAATGATGTTATAGCTGATGAAATAGCACTTCATTTACTTGAAGATATTACTATTACAGGTACGGGGGCAACTGCTGCAAATGTTTCAATAAGCAGTGCCGATGAATGGTCTGATAATAAACATATAACTCAGACAGGCGGTACGTTAAATCTTAATAATGTTTCAACAGGCGGTACTTCTAATAATAAATATATAAATTCAACAGGCGGTACGTTAAATATTAAAAACGTTACAACACCGACTACTGCCGCAAAACTCACACTTAATTCGACAAATGATACAATAGGTTCTGCAACTGTTGTTAATATACTTGAAGGAAATACTCTCGATATTCAAAACACTTCTTCAACAGGTGTAACATTAAATTCGGGTGATGATTGGTCGGGTATAATCACTCAATCAGGCGGTACCTTAATTCTTTCAGGAAGAACTGATGAAACAACAACAAATAAAACCTATAATATGACCGATGGTGCGGCATTGTTGAAACTTGATAATGCAACATTAACTTTGAAATCAGGAAGTAAGACTCTGAACGGTGAAATTGATATTAACACGGGTTCAACTCTGACTTATGATAACGGTCAGACTGATAACTCCGCAAAAATTAAATCCGATACAAATTCAAATAATAAATTGTATATAGGTGATGATAATACTACAACATTGACTTTAAAAACAGGTTCGGATATTAAGTCACAAACATTAATAACCGTTAATGAGAAAGGTACTTTAAATTCATACGGAACTATGATTAAAGGTGCTGTTACAAATAACGGTATATATAACCTTGAAAATGAAGATACTACGGCAGGTACCATTGCCGGTGCAATAACAGGAACAGGTACTTTAAACTTAAAAGGTACAACAGAAAGTAATGCAAGCGGAACAATCAGTCAGGCTATAATTAATGTGCTGCATGACTCGTCTGCTACATCAGGTTCATTCACAATGGGAGCAAATATAGAAGCAACCGATAAATTAACAACAGGTGAAGCTGATACAATATTTAATGCCGCAAAGCAAA
Organism: Candidatus Gastranaerophilales bacterium; assembly: GCA_905235825.1. Taxonomy (GTDB): domain Bacteria; phylum Cyanobacteriota; class Vampirovibrionia; order Gastranaerophilales; family Gastranaerophilaceae; genus Avigastranaerophilus. Next base: position 10,399 of record CAJONH010000013.1, on the reverse strand, counting down.
TTACAGCTCAGACCCTCGAAAATGACGGAAGTATAAAAGGTGTAACATCAGGCGGTACAACAACTTACGGTAATTTAAAAGTAAATAACGGCGGTTATTCAAAAGGTACAGGTGCTATAGAACAGGCAACCATTGAATTTGTAACGGGAGAATTTAAAAATCAAACAGCATTAACCGCTAATACCGAATTAAAGGTAGATTCAGGTGCAACATTTGCTAACTCCGGTTTAACTACCGCAAATAAAGCAGTTACGGTTGAAAAATTAACAAATAAAGGTGTAATTACAGGTGTAACAGAATCGGGAACAACCGCATACGGAGACCTTATCGTTAAGAACGGCGGTATATCACAGGCTGCGGGTACTGCTCCTGCTTCAATAACTCAAAATAATATTACGTTTGAAGCGGGTACCTTCAATAACTATGAGGATATGACCGCCGAAGGTAAATTAACAAACGAAGAAAATTCGACTCTGCACAACTATCAGGATGCAACAATAACCGTTGCAGCTGCAACAAATGACGGTATAATTACAAACGATGAAGGTGCAGCAATAGCAGGTAAAACAACAACCTCCGTACTGCAAAATAATAAGACAATAACCAACGAAGGCGTTATTTCCGCTGTTATTCAAAATACAAACGGTGCAGTTGTTACCAACAGATTAAACGGTACTCTTGCTAAAGTTTCAACCAATGAAGCAGGCGGTAAAATTTATTCAACCGCTTCCGGACTTACTGATACCGTTACAAACGACGGTGATGTATATTTGAATAACGGTTTAACACATTCTCAAGGCGATTTAACAGTTGCTATTACTTCAACTGACGGTACTAATAAAGGTAATCTTTATATTTCGGATGATATTAACGTAACAAAAAATGCCGATGGTACTAAAAAAGGCTCAATAATTCAAAACTATATTGAAGTTCAAAATAAAAGTACATTAAGAAATAAAGATGAGGGAAGAATTGAAGCCGCACAAATGAAAGTTCTTGGCGGAACTCTGGAGCTTGAAGAAGGTTCATATACTTATGTTCCTGATATACAAATTCAAGGCGGTACTTTATCACTGGTTGATGATGCCGAATTAAGGGACGGAAGTAACGTTTTAATTACAAACGGTAATTTGAAATTGACAGCTAAAACCAAAAATGTTGAATTTCGTGCACCTGTTGATGATAACAGTACATACAGTATAACTGCGGAATCGGCTGAAGGACTTAAAGTTACCATAGATTCTGATATCTCAAAGGCAATAAGTATTATAACCGAAAAAAATTCAACTCTCGATTTAGATGCCGTTACTATCGAAAGTTTAGGCGATAAGTCCGTTACAATGAATGATAATTCTACTTTAGGCTTAAATGCTCATAATACTCACTACGGAACTTATGAAGATGTTACATTTATTTCTGATGTTCAAGGCAGCAACTATACTTTAAACATCAATAATGATAATGCAGATGCAAAGGTAACACTTGAAACTGAAGTAAGGGGTGCTAAAGAAATTAATGTTAAAAACGGTACACTTGAAATTAATGATATTACTGCATTAAATTCCACACCTATTAACTTAAATGCCGATATTCCCAATTATTACGACGGCGATTTGAATATCGTTGCAACGGATACGATTGACTTGACAAGTAATATAACAGGTGATGATGTAACAAAGAATAATCTGTATATTAAAGATTCAACCGGAGCAACCGCAGACGGTGTTGTAAAAGCGGCTTCTACAATTGATAATGTTGCTGTACATGTTAATTCGGGAGAAATGTGGCTTACAAAACAGGCAAATATAACTGATAATTCAACCGTTAATGTTGCTCCTAACGCTGTATTAAACGTTATAAATGATACCGTAAATAATTACGGAGATAATTATACGCTTGAAGACGGAGCAATAATTAAATTTGATGCCCACATGACCGATTTTAAAACAGACAGTTTTAAAGATGCTGTTAAAAACGGTACCGTTATAATTGATGAGGTTAATCCTTTAAATGCTGAATGGATTGTTCATGATAATTCTATTATCAATCTTAAAGCATCTTTGGGTATTGATAATTTTGAATATACCGATAAGGCAAAAAATAAACAATTTAATGTATTAACACCTATCAGACGTTTGAGAGGGTTTATTGATACAGGTACTGACAGATTAATGTTCGTAAAAACAGGTGATGAATACGAAAACTTTAACTCTGCCGCATTTAATTCCGTTGTTGCTGCTCAAATCGGCGGTTACTTAACTCAGTTAGATACATATAATCAAGCATTCGGTAATATGGATATGTATGCAATGATGACTCAGGAAGAACGTCAGGCGGCTAAATTCGCTAATAAATATGCGGCTGCTGATGCAAACTTGATATACAGTCCTTTATCAAATCCGAATATAGAAAAATCAGCATGGTTTAGACCTTATACCACATTTGAACACGTAAAAATGAAACGTGGCCCGAAAGTTAAAAATACCGCTTACGGTTCATTTGCAGGGCTTGAATCAGGTTTATATGATTTAGGCAGAGGATGGGATGCTAACTTCGGTATATATGCGGGTTACAACGGAAGCCACCAGTCATATCAGGGTAACAGCATATATCAAAACGGTGCAACTCTCGGTTTAGTCGGTATGGCATTTAAGAACGATTTCTTCATCGGTACTACAATCAATGTAAGCGATAATATTGCCGACGCCGAAAATATGTACGGAAAAGAAGATTTCAATATGCTTATGTCCGGTGCTGCCGTAAAAGGCGGTTACAATTGGGAACTTGCTAAAGGTAAGTTTATAATTCAACCGAGTTTCCAAACCTCATACTCATTTGTAAGAACCTTTAACTATACAAATTCGGCAGGTGTAAGAATTAACAGCGACCCGTTAGATGCTATTCAGCTTGAACCGCAGTTAAAAGTAATAGGAAACTTTAAGCACGGCTGGCAGCCTTATGCCCACTTATCGGGAGTTTGGACTATGATGGATAAATCCAAATATATGGCTAATGATGTATCACTGCCTGAACTATCTATTAAACCGTTTGCAAAATACGGCTTTGGTTTAAGAAAAACCTTCGGCGACAGAGCTTCCGGCTTCTTCCAGACCTTCTTTACATCAGGCGGAAGAAACGGTATGGGCTTGCAGTTCGGATTTAGAATTCAGCTGGGTGACAGTCAAAAAAGACCAAAAATAAAATCCGATGATTATAAACAGCTTTCTGACGAGAATAAATCCGAAATTAAACACAAAAAGTATATAACAAAAAAATCATAATATAACAGATAAATATTAACAGCGGGAATTTTAACAATTCCCGCTGTTAAATTATAAACTAACTGTTATGCAATATCAACGATACTCACTCCATCGCCGCCTTCTGCCGCTTGTGCAGGTCTATATTTTGCCACATAAGGGGAATGAGATAAATAATCTCTTATAACCTGCTTTAATGCCCCCGTTCCGTGTCCGTGTATTATATATACCGGACTTAAATTAACAAGACTGGCTTTATCAAGATACGCTTCAATTTCATCAAGTGCTTCATCAACCCGATATCCTCTAAGGTCAAGTGTTTGAGATAAATTTCTGCGTTCAATGGCAAAATTGCTTTTATATACTCCTTTTGCCTTCTTTTCTCGCTTTATAAGATTTTTATTAAGCACTGCAAGTTTATTTTGTTTTATTTTTGTTTTCAATAATCCCATTTGAATTTGAACATTTTTATTTTTATCGGGCATTTCAAGTATTGTAACTTCCTGATTTAAATCGGTAATCATTACCTTATCTCCGATTTTAATTGTATTCCAATCAATAGGTGTGTATTTTTCGGCAATTTCATCTTCATCACGATTAAAATCTTTTCTCATTGCACTTTCAATGCCTGCTAATCTGTTGAAACTGCGTCGTGCAACTTTTTCTGACTTTTCTTCACGCATTTGTTTTAATATATCTTTAATTTCAGCACGGGCTTCATCTATTGAGGTTTCATATTTTTTCTTATATATGTGAATATTTTTCTTTTTATCTTTTTTTATTTCGTTTAATTTATCATTAAGACTTTGTTCTAAACGTCTTACATTTTCTTGTTTTTCTTCAATAATTTTTTTTGAATTTGATAATTCCTGCTGTGTTTTTTGCAATTCTTCAAGCACCTGTGCAGTATTATCTTTTTGATTAAAGTAAGTATCACGTGCCGAATTAATTATTTCTTCTTTTAAACCTAAATTCTTTCCTATTACTATTGCATTACTTGCTCCCGGTATACCGATTAAAAGTTTGTATGTGGGTTTTAGAGTATTAATATTAAATTCGACCGAGGCATTAATGAAACCGATATTCGTATATGCAAGTGATTTTAATTCTCCGTAATGAGTTGTAGTGATAACAAAAGCTCCCTTTTTTTGAAGATATTCAAGAATGGCTTGTGCAAGTGATGCTCCCTCTTTCGGGTCTGTTCCCGCAGCCAGTTCATCCAAAAGTATTAAAGTTTCATCGTCTGCGTGATTTATTATATTAACAATGTTTGTCATGTGCGATGAAAAAGTCGAAAGATTTTGAATAATGCTTTGTTCATCGCCGATATCCGCAAATATTTTTTTAAAAGGATATATTTCCGCTTCATAACAGGGAACGTGAAGACCTGCTTTTGTCATAAGAGTACAAAGACCTGCCGTTTTTATTACAACCGTTTTTCCTCCCGTATTTGACCCTGTTATTATCATACAATTTTTTTCGGAATTAATATAAAAATCATTTTCTACAATTTCTGTTTTTGATTTTATTAAAACCGGGTTTTTCATCATTTTTAAATTTATTACTTTTTCATCCGAAACTTTTGCTGCAGTTCCGTCAAAAGATGCCGAATATTTAGCCTTCGCAAAAATAAAATCAAGTTCAACTAATTCTATATTTGAATTTAGTATCCCTTCAGCTTTTTCACCTATTTGTATCGATAATTTTTTTAAGATTTTTTCAATTTCAATATTAATTTGTATTTCAATTTCTCTTACTTTATTGTTTAATCCTACCAAAATTTCGGGTTCTATATAAAATGTCCGGTTGCTGCCTGAAATATCATGAATAATTCCCGAAACTTTATTTTTACACTCTGCTTTTACCTGAAAAACAGTTCTGCCGTCACGCTGCGTATAAAGCGTATCTTGAAGATTAGACGTAAAATCGCTGTTTTGTAAAAGTGAAGATATGCACGCTTTTACATTTGAATTTGTATCCCTCAGCATTTGACAAAGTCTTTTTAATTCGGGGGTCGCATCCTCTTTTACGGTACATGAAGGTGTAAATGTACCAAAAATTTTATCCTCAAGTTCTTTATCCGTGATAAGTAATTCTTTTTGTTCTGCTATATAAGGATATTCCGTTGAAATACCGTTCAGAAAACTATACATAAGCCTTGATGTACGCAAGGTCTTTCCTATATTTACGATTTCTTCTTCTTCAAGTCTTATTTGTTTTTTTGCATCATTAAGACTTTTTTCTATATTGTAAATATTATCTAAAGGAACATTTAGTGCTTCATTTAAAATTTTTCGTGCTTCCGTAGTTAATTGCAATTCACTTTTGATTTTATCGGTATCTTCATAAATTTGTGCATTAAGACATCTTTTGGAACCTAAATCACTTATTGCATAATTACTTAAATACTCCAGTACTTTATCAAATTCTAAAATTTCCGTTACTTTCTTGCTCATAAACTTATTTAATCACAAAAATAATTTAAAATTTAGCATAATTATTAAATAACTATTAATTTAAAAATAAATATGCTATTATTATTTTGGAATTATATTGGAGGATTGTTTATGTCAAACCGTAAAAATTTAATATTGATAGTTATTTCATTAATATTACTCCTATATGCCGGATTAATGAGTGTATATCCTGCTTTTTTAAATGCAACATTCAGCAAAACAAAATTCGGTCAAAAAGTATATGATTCAGTCGGTTTGGTAACGACTATCGATAAAATTAATTTTGAAATGAAACCCAATCTTACTTTAATAGTTACTATTAATAATTGGTCATCAAAATATGTAGATTATCAGGATTGTTTCGAGGCGGGGGTAATTGAACTGCAAACCGGAGCATTTAGCCCCTTTACCAAAAATTTCCCCATAAAAGAACTTTATTTAAAACATGTAAAATGTTCTAATTTAATTCTTCCAAACGGCAAAAACAAATTGGCATATTTGCCTTCATCTTTCGGAGCAAGCCCGTTTGGTGCAAAGGTTATAAAAATTGGTGCAGGTCCTGTAAGGGTACAAGATTTTAGAATTAAGCACATTTACCCTGATATCTCGGAAGACGATAATCGTTCCGAATCAATATATTCAAAAACAGATGTAAAAAAGTTTCTTCAGGAATTAAATATAAGATTTGTTGAAGTAAGATAATCCATAATGTATAAAGGAGATTTAACATGAAAAGAACATTATTAACATTATTATTAACGGGAGTTATCGGTATATTCTCAATATCAGCATCTTATGCAGGTACTGTTACCGTAACAAAACCGACAATTAAAGTTAATACTTCACAAGAAGAATCAGCTCTCCAAAAATCGATAAATTCTTTGAAGTCAGATATAAATAATACAAAATCATCAGTTAAAAACAATACCGAAAAATTAAAAAGTGATGCTAAAGCAACAGAAAGCAAAACAAAAACAAGTTTAAAAAATACCGAAAAGAATTTTAAATCAGAACTTAAATCAAATGAAACAAAAGCAAAAAAAGAAGTAAAATCTACAGAATCACAACTGAACAGTGAAATTACAAAAGTAAAAAATAGTATTGAAAAAGCTAAAACAGATGCAAAAACAAATGCAGAAAACCAAAAAGCAGCAGCAAAAAAGAATGCTAAACAAAGACAGGCAGCTTTTGATACATTTACAAATTCATTGAAAAATAATAATTAAAACAGAATAGTAAAAGGGGCTGTCTAAAAAGTTTAATTTATAATAAATAAGAGATTTTTCACCCTAAAATGCTGCCGGTTCAGAATGACCGCTGCAATTGAATTTTAGACAATCCGTCATCCTGAGGCTGTAAGCCGAAGGAGCTCAAAAATCAGACTTTTTAGACAGCCCCCTTTAATTCAGGAGAATAATATGAAAAAAATTAATATTTTATCTGCAATTATAATTGGAATTATATTCTTTAATGTTTCGGCTTCATCTGCCGAAGAACAGGTTATTAAAATAGAAGTTCCCGCATCCGTAGAAAAAGTTGATATAAAGTACGAAAATAAATCAACCTATGCAAATGAAAAAACTGCCGTAAATAAAACATTGGAAAATACAAAAAAAGCTGCAAAAAAAACTGCTAAAGAAACAAAAAAAATTACCCGAAAAACAGTCGAAGCAACAAAATCAGCTGCACAAAAAACGGCTGACGGTACTAAAAGTATTACAAATAAAACAGTTGAAAATACAAAGAATATTATTGAAGACATTAATGCTTCAAAAGAAGTAACGGCAGCCGATTTAGAAAAAAAAGCATCTATAAAAACACTTAAAAATGAACAAAAAGCATTAAAGGCTGCATACAATTCAAGGATAAAAGATACAAAAGCTAAAATTAAAGCAACCGAACAATCTACGGTTATTTCTGATGTTCAAAAAAGAAATAAAATTTATACTTATGAAAAACAAATTCTTGATTTAGAACAGCAGAGAGATAGTGCAATGAAAAAATATGATGCGAAAATAAATTACATAAAGAATAAAAAATAGTTTCAATTATATTTTAATATTGCCTGTAAATGATAAGTCAGCTGCTCCGGACATAAATATATTATGGTTTGTATTTTCTTTCGTACCTTCCCATTCTATATATAATTTGCCTCCGGGAAGGTTTACCTGTACTTGTCCGTCTAAAAATCCGTTTAAAATTCCTGCAGCAGCACTTGCACAAGCACCTGTTCCGCAAGCAAGCGTTATTCCGCATCCTCTTTCCCATACATCAAGATTTATCTCATTTCTTGAAAGTATTTTTATAAATTCAACGTTTGTTTTTTCAGGGAATATTTTATTTACCTCAATATCACGTCCGTATTTTAATGCGAGAGCTTTTGTATCTTCCTCCGTTATAATTACACAATGCGGATTTCCCATACTTATTGCATTTGCAGTGAATTTTTTATCTTGAGCCGTAATTTCAAAATTCAGATTGTTTTCAACTCTTGCTGGAATTTTATGGGGTTCTAATATTGGAATACCCATATTTACCTTAACTAAACCATTTTTTAAAATCTGAGGAATAATTGTTCCTGCTTTTGTTTCAACAGAAAATTCTTCTTTATTTACATACTTTTTTTCGTATACGTATTTAGCAAAACATCTCATGCCGTTTCCGCACATTTGTGCAATTGAACCGTCAGAATTATAAAAGAACCAACCGATATCTGTTTTTTCTGTATTTGGATTGATTACAATAAGACCGTCTGCACCTATGCCGAAATGTCTGTCGCAAAGTTTTATTGCCAGACTTTCTAATGTCATATTTGTTTTTTGATATTCATCATAATCAAGGATTACAAAATCATTGCCTAAGCCTTGCATTTTGGTAAAATTAATTGATATCATTTATTTTTTCTCCTTGATTTCTTTTTATTATCTTTATACCTTATCTCAGGCTTATAATCTTTTTTTGCCGATTTGACAGCAGGTTTTGTTTCCCTTTGCCTGTCCTTTTCATCGTAAGTTCTATTATAGACTCTTGTTTTTAGTGCATCGGTATATTTATCGGTTAAATGAGCGTAATCAAAAATTACTGCACCTTCTAATTGAAATTCTCTTGTTTTATGAATTTGAATAAGCAAATCTTCAAATGTTCCGCCCATAAATGTAACAAAAATACCCGGATAAATATGTGTAGAAGGGCTTATATTATTTGTAACATCCTGCAAAAGCATTACTGCCGTATTTTTATCTCCCGTAAGAATCAAAGGAGTAAAACCGTCTACGTAATTTTTTACCGACCATAATTTCCAATTCTGCATTTTTGTTTCAATACACTTTTTAATATCGGGGAAAATAACGGCAGTTACATTTATATTATATGGTCTTGACATTTGTTTCACATTTTTAACAAAATCGGAAATCTTATTTTGTCTGAACAAACTCCATAATTCCCAATTAAACGTTCCATACTGTATGTCAATCGGGTCAACCCCGTAAATAGCTCTAAATTGAGAACGGGCTGTATCCGTATATCCCCAATTTAACATAGTATAATTTGAGGAACTTGAATCAACCGTTATAGGATATCTTATATAGTCTAAATTAATTCCGTCAGGTCTGTATTTATCAATAATTTCTTTTAAAACTCCGTATAAGAATGCCTGCACCTGCATGTTTGCGGGGTCTAAAAAATAACCGTTATGTTCCGAAAGAAAAGGCATCGGTTCTTCCGCCGTATAATTTATAAGTCTTTTGTTTGACCATTCGGGATATACAGCTAAAATATGATTTTGTGTAGTTTTAGGATTATCATTTCCCAAGTAAAAGCATTCAAACCAGATATGAAGTTTCATTTTACGTTTATGTGCTTCTTTAATCCATACGGCAAGGGGGTCAAAGCCTGTAAATTCTTCTCGCTGAGGAATAACACCGTTTTTCATTAAATAATCACTGTGATATATTGTTTTACCGTGATAAAAGGTTTCGAGAAAAATATCCGTAATACCCGTGTTATACATTCTTTCAACGGTCTTTTCAATTTTTTCGGGAGTATCTTCAACAGGACGAACCCAGATACCCTTTAATTCCGATTTTACGTAAGGCAGTGCATTTTTCATTGCCTCATCCAAATATTTCATTGCTTCATTGATGAATGCTTGAGTTTTTTCAGGTTTAGTTTCGGCTTTTCTTAATAAATCTTTAGAATTATCAAGATAATCATTTGCCTTTTTATCATTGTATAAAATATCAATATGTCTGTAATATTCAACGAGAGAATTTACTTCTCTTATTTTTTCTTTAGCAGCAAAAAGAAGGCTGTCCGGAGTTAAAAAACATTTTAGAGTTTTATTGTAATAATCAATGTAAACTTTTGTACCGACTTGAATATTTTGCATAATCCAAGTTTTTGCTTTACCGTGGCCGGATATAACAAATCCGTTATAAGGAATAATTGAATCTGCTCCATTTAAACTGACAACCATATTATTTTCGATAATGGCTTCAGTTCCGTATTCATTAGTGCCTGTTCTCATACCGTATTTAGGTGTATAGACAATTAATTGATTAGGACCTCTGAAGCCCGGGTAAAAATTAGCGGCATTTTCCTGCTTTTTAGGATTAATTGCGTCAATTTCACGCTGATTTTCCATATAAATAATTTTTTCATAGTTTAAAGGGTTATCAAAACCCG
>CAJONH010000012.1 GCA_905235825.1 Candidatus Gastranaerophilales bacterium | reverse complement strand
CGCATTCAATAAGCTTCTTACATCTGTTTTCAAGGTAGTTTTAAATTCAGAAGGTATAATTCTCTTATAATCAATATAATCGCCTTCCAATAACCTCGAAACAAAAGTAACATTATCAAATTCAAATCTTATATTCTTTTCACTGTAAATTATCTTTATTTCATCATCACAATCTTCAATAATTTTTGTCAATTCGTTCAAAGTTTTTGCGGGAATAACCATAGCCGCGGCGTTATCGCCGCTTAATACTTTATTTTCACATACTATTTTCTTTAATGCAAGACGGAAACCGTCAACAGCAACCATAGAAACATAATTATCTTCTGCTTCCAGATAACAACCTGTTAAAATTAATTTTGCTTCAGAAGTTCCTACAGCAAAAATTGTCTGTCTTACAAGCTCTTTTAACTGTTTCTGGCTTATTATAATTTCAGATTGGCTTTCAAATTTCTGAACTTCGGGAAATTCAAGGGATTCTATACCCGAAATCTTAAATTTTGAATTTCCGCACTTTATATTTGTGACATTATTTGAATTAACATCAAAATATAAAACGTCACCTGAAAGCTTACGGATTATTTCACCGAAAAGCTTTGAATTTAAAACAACGCTTCCCGTAGACTGTACCTCTGCATCTATAATACATTCAATACCTATTTCCAGATCATTACCCATTAAAATTACTTTATTGCTTTCAGCCTTTAAAAGTATACCTTCCAATATGGGCATGGTGGAATGAACAGGTACTGCTTTCTGAACGGTATTTACAGCTTCTGCCAATTCTGCTCTGTCACAAATAAATTTCATAATTTTTTTCCTCGCTCTCTGAATAAAGAATATAATATATAGTTAGTAGTAATAGTAGTAGGTGTGTATAATTTAATGATAAATTTAAAATTCATTGTAATTACTGTAATTTTAACTGTTAATTACCGTGTAGAAAAATTTAAGATAAACGGTATTTATAAACAGCAAAAATTTTACACTCATACTTTTTAAAATTATAAACTTTTATCATTTGTTGATTGATGTTAATTGAGTTAATAACTTTTATTTATGTAAACCGTATTTATCTTCAATGTTAATAAAATTTGAAGATATAAATTACATAATATTTTTTAAATCACTAAAAAATATTTATTTTATGCGGAGTCAATGTTAACATAATTGTAATATTTATTGTTGATAAAGTTGATAAGATTGTTGATAACTCAATTATTCGTTATAATTTTGTATATTTTTTATCAAATCCTGCACCATATTGTATGTATCGAGATTAGTTTCCATTTCTTCCCGCATTTTCTTTATATTGTGCATAACGGTTGCATGTGTACGGTCAAATTCCTTACCTATATCCGTATATGAAAGCTTTGTAAGCTCGTGGCATATTGTCATTGCAACCTGACGGGGATATGCGTAAACTTTATCTTTTTTCTTGCTGACTATTGTATTATCGCCGAGACCAAAATGCTTTTGTACTTCTTTTATTATAAGGTCAGCGTCAATCATTCGCTTATGAGAAGATGTAAAATAGTCTTCCAAAATCTTGCTTGCAGTGTCAATATCAATATCCTTTTTCTGAATTTCTTTCCAGGCAATAATCGTTCTTATTGCACCTTCAAGTTCACGGATATTTGATTTTATCGTCTGAGCGATAAGACCTAATATTTCATCTGATATTTCTACATTACTGCCCGCATTTTCTATTTTTGAATGAATAATTGCTATTCTTGTTTCTAAATCCGGCGGATTGATTTCTGTAGTAATACCGCTCGAAAGTCTTGTACGAAGTCTTTCTTCTAAAGGTACTATATCCTTAGCGGGTCTGTCGCAGGTAAGCATTATTTGCTTATTAGCTCCTACCAATTCTTCAAAGGTATGGAAAAATTCTTCCTGCATACCTTCTTTATCTGCAAAAAATTGTATATCGTCTATCAGTAAAACATCAAGAGTACGGTATTTTTTTCTGAATTCCGCCTGTGTTTTATATCTGATTGATTCTATAAATTTATTACAGAACTGCTCTGCCGTAAGGCAGAGAACTTTTTTAGAAGGGTCATTTTTTAAGATTTCATTTCCTACAGCGTGTAAAAGGTGAGTTTTACCAAGTCCGCTGCCGCCGTAGATAAAAAACGGATTTCTCTGGGGATTGCCGGGCCCCATAGCTATTGCAAATGCCGCAGCATATGCAAATTCACTGTTTTTACCTACTATAAAATTTTCAAATGTATACTGTCTCTTTAAATTGCTGAATTCGTCAATATTAGGCTTTTCTTCCAAAATAACATCTTTGATTTCAGAAGAGTTATCTTCACCTGCTATTGAAATATTCAAATCATACATAACTTTTGTATTATCATATAAAACCTGTCTGATAATATCTTTATAAAATTCAAATAACCCCTGATAAAGAGAATTTGAAGTAGTAAAATAAAAAGTGTTATCTTCAATTTTTAACGGATTTACATACGGAAAAACAGCCTTGTATCCTGCTTCACCGATAAGACCTTTAATTTGTTCCAGTGCGTCTTCCCAGATTTTGAAGACATCTGTCATCAGCTACCATCCTTTCTTTAGATTAATTTTATGAAATAATTTATGAATCTGACTTATTGAATGGATTCCGGTATCAAATTATACCAAATTAATTATACCAAAAATTTCTCAATTTTACAAGGGTTTTTAAAAAATTTTTCTTCCTTTTATATATATAGGGCAAAAATTAAATTTTAAAAAATATTTAAGTAATATTTTAATTTACAATTTTTATTATTATAAACAAAATTTGTCATAAAATAAAAATAAATTTACATAATGTGAAAAATTACTTGATTTTTTTTAATAATTGTGTATAATATTAATATATTAATATAAGGAGGAAATATTATGAACATAGGTGAACAGTTACGAAGATTGCGAAATCAAAAAAAATTAAGCTCGACGGAAGTAGCTGAAAAATTAGGTG
>CAJONH010000011.1 GCA_905235825.1 Candidatus Gastranaerophilales bacterium | reverse complement strand
CCCCAAATCAATTGCCAGAGAATAATCAAATAACAAATCAGAATCAATAAACTTAATTGAAAAACAAACCGGCTCGGGCTTATCGGCAGGTAAAGAATTATTAGGAATAAGCTCAAGCGTATTTTCTGCAGCATTGGGAACATTGCCCGGCACATTGTTTATGTTTCCATGCAGAACAATGCTCTTAAAAGTCTGAATAGCACTTACAATGTTAGATTTTCCCGCAGCATTTGCACCATATACAACAGAAGAGCAAAGAGCCTTATAATCCTTTTTTCCGGCGGCTTGAGTCAAAAGACTGTAATCCAGCCCCTTCTGCTTAGGCGCAGGCATCATAGAGAAAACTGCTTCATCCTTAAAACATTTGTAATTCTTAGTCTTAAACTCTAAAAGCATGATTGGCTCCTTTATACGTTAAAATATAAAGGAATTTGCTCGAAATTGTCAAGAAAATTGAGTTATTTTGCATATTTTGTGCAAAATGAGTGAAATATTGAAATAAAAGGGGAAAGCCTTCCCCTCGCTTCAAACCTTCGGTTTTCCGCTAACCCTTCGCCTAGGGGCACAGCCCCTAAAACCTGGTAGCTCGCAAGAGGGCGAGGTATTTGCTGTCTATAATATTAAAAGTGGATATGATTATCCCTTTGCTATAATTGCATTTTGTATTTTTGTTTGTAATATTTTTACAGCATCAATAAAATCTCGAACTTCTTGTTCAGTTATATTATTTTTTACCCCATTTGAAAAATCTGCTTGATGTGCAATTTCATTTCTTCTTTTGAATAAATTATTTATTTGATTCTCATTACTCTCATCTTTAGCAATAGAAACTCCAATTAATTTTAATTGCTTTTGTAGATTTTCAAATTTCATGAAACAAATTTTTTGATTTGTTTCATCAATTTCATCCATAAATAAATTTAGATTTTCAGGCGTAACAATTAATATTTTTGCGAGCCTCATAGATATTTGAAATTTATTAAATAGTTTTGTATCAACCCATTCGTCATTTATGATTTTACTCATCCCAAATCTAGCAATCTCATGAATATAAAAATCCAAAGCACTGTCAAGGAATACAATTTGGGAACGCCAAATATCTTTTGCGGAATCTGGAGAAGTACTAAGTATAGATTGGGCAAGATTAAATTTAGTTTCTATATCTTGTATATTTCTATCAAAATCAGTTTGAATTTTATTCAAATCTATAGAAATTTTTATTGCTTGCTTGTTTATTGATGGTTGAGGTCTTTGCTGTAAAACCGGTGGTTGAATTGGCATCTATATTACTCCTGACAAATCTCTTGAATTGCAATATTTGGCATTGGAATAGCACCATATTTCCCAGCAATATATCCTTTTTTTATATTCTCATCTTTTCTAACATTTCTTATCTCAGCTAAAGAATATAAGGCTGTTTCGCGTGTTTCAGGATTTAACTGAGTAAACCAAATTTCATCTCTTCTAACCTGTTTCAAGTCTAGTAAATCTGTATCATGAGTTGTAAATATTATTTGAGATTTAGAATTAACATTTTTCTGAAATTTGTCAACAAAATATGTTACAATTGAAGGATGTAAACTTGTTTCTATTTCATCACATAAAAATATTTTATCATGATTTAAGATATCTAATAGCGGACAAATAAATGTGAACAGTTTCTGTGTACCAGCTGATTCTTCATTTAAATTTAAAACAAAATCCTTATAAGCAAGCTTAATATCAATATAATTCATCGGTTGTGACAAAATCACTTTCTTAAATGGTTCTGGTATTCCCGGTAAATCTTTTTCATTTGGTATTCTAATTTCAAATTTTGTTACTAAATCACAAATATCAGATCCTACCTCATGCAGTATTTTTATAAACTCTTTTTTTACATTCTCATCATTTTGAAGTTTTTTTGCTGTATATTCCAACCAATTATTCGGAACTCCAGGATACAATACAATATCTTCTTTAAAAAATAAAAAAGCCTCTGTAATTTCAGAAATATCAGTATTATTTGCAGCCACAGATAACAAAAGACGATTATTTTTTAACTTAATTTGTGTTGCTTCTGTATATTTTTGGTATTTTTCATTATATGAAAATGTTTTATTATCTCGTTCAAAAATTTTTGCAACTCTACCATTTGGCCAATAAAATAAAGCTTCAGATAAAATTCCCGTTTCATCATATGAAAATTGATATGAATATTTAATATTATGGCGTTCAAATATACAAACAAATTCAGTAGGTTCTTTCATGGCTAATTTATGAGGAAATCGAACAATACCATCACCAGGCTGATGATTTATGCTATTTACTATAATAGCCTGCATTTGAGATAAAGCATTTAATAATGAAGTCTTTCCAGACCCATTAGCACCATAAATTTCTGCAGTTCTTAAAATTTTTTGTTCATCAAAATCTATCAATGTTTCTATATGTTCTGTATCCGAAGTAGAAACGGTTGAAAAAACAACTTCATTTTTTATAGAGCGATGATTTTTACATGAAAATTGTAATAACATAAATTACCTCTGACAGATTAGTCTTTATAATATATCGGCAAATTTTTGATTTTACAATAGAATCTTGTGAAAAAAACGCAAAAATATGCAATAAAATATAAAATTATTCCATTTTATACCTCAAATTCTCCATTCATCAACTTTGGTAACAAAGTGTCACGGAGAGTTTCTAGTTGTTTGATTTCTCGTTGTGTGGTTAACACTTTTTCGAATATCGGTTTAATTATATTCTGAAACTTTGATAATGTCTCTGTTGATGGCAGTGAAATTTCAAAGTTTTTCAAAATATCTGTTTTAAGATTTGTGAAAATACTTCCATTGCCTAAGTTTAGTAATTGCGGGCGAATTTCTTTGAATAATAAATATAGGTATTCATTGGATAATTGAGATTTTGGAAAATATAACCAACCGTCATGAATGCATGTGTCTAAATCAAGGATTTTTGGAATTCCCGGTGTAGCACTGTTTGATAAAACTAATGAACCTGTCTTTAGGAATACTGTTTTTGAAAGTCCGTCTTCTCTTATGTGTTCTGCTATGTTAAGTACAAATGGAGCTGAAAGAGATGTAACATCAGAAATCTTAAGCCAGTGGTAGCCTTCATCTGATAAAAATTTTTGAATTGGTCTTGGAGATCCACCTCGTTTTATTTCTACAAAATTTCCAAGTTTTCCAATTTTCCACCCCTCGGGCATTTTACCGCCGAATGGTTCGAAGTCTACAAACCAGTTTTTGAAAAGGGCTTGGGCTTGCTGTTCGAGGTTGGTGTTTATTTTGTTGTTCAGTTCGATTTTGTCGTCGAGGGATGAGAGGATGGCGGCGATT
>CAJONH010000010.1 GCA_905235825.1 Candidatus Gastranaerophilales bacterium | reverse complement strand
TTCATACCTTGATCAATTGATTGCTTTGCGACTTTCTCTGCAGCCGACTGAGCAGCAAACGGTGTACCTTTTCTTGCACCCTTAAATCCGCATCCGCCTGCCGATGCCCACGCTATCGCATTGCCCTGCGTATCCGTTGAAGTTACGATTGTATTGTTAAATGTTGACTGTATATGTACAACACCCTGCAATACATTCTTTTTCTCTTTCTTTTTTGTTTTTACCGGTCTTGCCATTTTCCTATATTACTCCTTCAATTACTTCTTATTGGCGATTGGTCCGGTTTTCTTACCACGTCTTGTTCTGGCATTGGTTTTTGTTCTTTGACCTCTTACGGGAAGTTTACGTCTGTGACGCATTCCTCTGTAAGAATTTATTTCGCTTAATCTCTTAATGTTTAAAGATTCTTCTCTCCTTAAATCACCTTCGATTGTGTAGTGTGCTATTTCTTCTCTTAAACTTTTGATATTATCATCGGTTAAGTCGTCTGTTCTTAAATCTTCAGATATATTGCACGCTTCAAGTATTTTCTTGCTTCTTGCAGGTCCTATTCCATATATATAAGTAAGTGCAATTATCATTCTTTTATTACGAGGTAAATCTACCCCCGCAAGTCTTGCCATATATTTCTCCTTTGTTTTATTGCTTGCTTTTTATATTTATGCTTGTTCCGATTGTTGTTTTCGCTCTGCTCTGCTTCGCACCAACTACTTTCGGTATTTAATCTTTTGGGTTCTTACGGCTATAACCTCAGCTCCCCACAAATAAAATCAGCCTTGTCTTTGCTTATGTTTTGGATTTTCGCAAATAACGGCTACACGTCCTTTTCTTTTTATAACTTTGCACTTATCGCAAAGTGTTTTTACTGATGTTCTGACTTTCATTTCTTTTTCCTTTATTTTAATTATCTATTTTAATCTGTATGTTATTCTGCCTCTTGTCAAATCGTATGGTGTCATTTCAACTTTTACTTTATCTCCCGGCAGTATCTTAATAAAATTTTTTCTTATTTTTCCTGATATATGTGCCAGTATTTCGTGTCCGTTTTCTAATCCTACTCTAAACATTGCGTTTGGCAGTGATTCTATTATCGTACCTTCAAATTCTATAACGTCTTTTGACATACATGTCCTTTTCTTTTATCGGATTTTGAATGTTTTTCATGGCTTATATGCCAGCTTATTATATAGTACATGTTAAAATTTTGAAATCAAGCCCTTTTTCTTTTTTTATACTTTTTTCAGTTATTTTTATTACATCATTGTTTGATTGTTTTTATAATCAAGGGAATTATACAATTATTTCGACTTGCTTTTAAATCCTATAGTTATTTGTATTTTCCGCATATTGTTAAATTTTGTTAACGACTTTAATGTTTTTTATTTTTTAATAAACAATTATTTTTGACTTGAAGTTTCTTATATTTGACAAAAGCATTGTTTTTTAATAACATAGTACTGTATGAAAAAGATATTAAAAATCGTTTCTATAAGTTTGGTAGTTCTTATTATAGTTTTGGCATTTGCTGAAATTATTATCTGGCGTATTGAAAATAAAGACTTGCAAAATATAAATGCATTTCCTGATTCAATGAAAAGAATTGAATTTCACAGCGGAATAAAAAAAATCAATTACGATTTTGATACTCTTGGATTAAAAAACGGATGGGGGCGGGCTCCTGAAGGTTTAAAATTTAAAAGAAAAAAACCTGTAGTTCTCTTTGGATGCTCTTATGCCTATGGGTTTGGTCTTGATAAAAATCAGACTCTCGGTCATAAATTGTCTGTTCGCTCCCGCCGTCCGGTTTATAATCGTTCTTTTACGGGGTTTAGTCTTCAGCATTTTCTTTATCAGACTCAGACAGAAAAATTATATAAAGAAATTCCTCAGCCGGAATATGCTGTTTATGTATATATGCATGACCATTTAAGACGTTTATATTTATATTCTTTTGCTGAATGGAATATATTGAACGAAGAATTTGATTTAAGGTACAAGGATAAAAACGGCGAATTAACTCAAATTACCAATTCAAATTATTTGCTTAATCAATTTAAGCGATTATATACAGTGAATATGCTTCAGCATTTTATTGTTGAAAAATCGGTTTTAAAAAATCCCCAAAAAAGTTATGATTTAGCTCTAAAACATTTTGTCGCAGCAAAAAATGAAATGAGTAAACATTGGAAAAAGACAAAATTCGCAGTTATATTATACGATGATTTTGCTCTATGTTCAGATTTTAAGACTCAGCTTGAACAAAACGGATTTAAGGTCGTTGATGTCAGAGGTTTGGCTGATTCGGCAGAGTTTATGCAAAAAAGCAATACTCCCAATGAAGCTGCTTGGAATAGAATTGTTCCGAAAATCATTAAAGAGTTAAAATTATGAAAATTCTTAAAAATATTTTTATAGTTATAGTGAATATAATTTTAATATTCGCTTTTTTGGTTTTGACGGAATTTTGTGTCTACAAATATCATACTTATGTATATTACAAAGACCATCCCAAATTTTTTAATGTAAATAAGTTCGGATATAATTGGTGGTTTCCAGAATATTTTTATGAGCTTGATAAATATTTTAACGGAGGAAATAATCTTTATTACGGCAGATTACCTGACGGACTGAAATATAAAGATAAACTGCCGGTTATAGTCTTCGGCTGTTCTTATGCTTTCGGACAGTATTTAAACAGTAACCAGACCTTTAGTTATAAGTTATCCGAGCAATTGCAGCGTCCTGTTCATAACAGAGGCATAACCGGCGGTAGTTTTCAGCACATGTACATGCAGACAATTTCCGATAAATTGTATACTGCTGTACCTGATACCGATACAATAATTTATGTAATGATTAGCGACCATTACAGGCGTTCTAAACTTCAATATTTTGATGTTCTTGATTATCATGTTTATCCTCATTTTAAAATTAAGGATAATAAACTTGTTATGCTGGATTATAAAAGTGATATTAAAAATTTTTTCAGGTCTTTATATATTGTTAAAGCATTAAATCATGTTTATGCGGCTAAATGTGATAAAACAAACAAGAATGCAGACCGTTTAACGGATGAAGCACTTGTATATTTTATTAATTCTCGTGATGAACTTCAAAAACACTACGGAAAAGATATAAAATTTTATGTTTTATTTTACGAGGATTGGAATATTCCGTTTGCAGATATTTTAAGAAAAAAACTTGAAAATCATGGTTTTATTGTTACTTCCACGAAATACCTGACCGATGAGAATTTACAGCTTGAAAAATTCAGAATGCAGGATAATTGGCATCCCACGGAAGCTGCATGGGATTTATTAACTCCGTTAATCATAAAGGAGTTTAAGTTATTAAAATGAAAAAAATTTTCTTTATTATTTTTGTAAATAGCATTTTATTGATAGTATTATTTTTTGTCATTGAATTTTTAATTTATAATCATTACAAAAATTTGGATTCTCATGCAGGAAAAAATATAAATAAATTTCAATATACAGTAAATGCAAAATTTTCTTCATATATGGAAAATTTAGAACATTTTTTCAACGGTAACGGAAATTATTTTTATGGCAGGCTGCCTGATGGATTAAGGTATTCCAATAAATCCGCAATTATTATTTTCGGCTGTTCTTATGCTTATGGTTTTGAATTAGATGCAAACAAAACTTTCAGCTATAAATTATCACAAAAGTTAAAAAGACCTGTTTATAACAGAAGTATTCCGGGCGGAAGTTTTCAGCACATGTATATGCAGAGTATTTCTGATTCTCTATATAATAGAATTCCGAATGCTGATACCGTAATATATGTAATGATGAGTGACCATTATCGGAGATTATTAACTCAATATGTACGAATGACAGATTTAGTTGTTTATCCTACATATAATATTAAAAATAATGAACTGGTAAGCCGGAACTATAATAATAAGGTAAAAAATTTTTTTGAATCATTATATATTGTTAAATATTTAAACCATATTTATGCCCAAAGGTATATAAACAATCCTAAAAATGAAAAAAAACTCACTGATATGTCACTTTTATATTTTAATAAATCAAAAGGAGAACTTCAAAAACATTATGGAAAAAATATAAAATTTTATATCTTTTTATATGAAGACAGTGATATTTTATATTCTGATATTCTAAGAAAAAAATTAGAAGATAATGGATTTTTGGTAGTTTCAACAAGGGATTTAACTAAAGAAGATTTAACAAAGCCTGAGTATAAATGGGATGATAATTGTCATCCTTCTGAAAAAGCTTGGGATTTATTGACGCCCTTAATTATAAAAAAACTGAAATTGAAATAATAATAGAGGGATATATGAAAAAAATTTTCAAAATCTTGATTATAAATGTAGTAATTTTTATTTTATGTATATTTATCAGTGATTTATTAATATATAAAAATTTTGCAGATAATTTTTACAAAACCAATTTAAAAGATTATCAAATTAATAAATTTAAATATCAAACGGAACCTTTTTTTGCATTTGATATAAGAACTTTTTTTGACGGTTCGGATAATATGTATATGGGCAGAAAACCTGACGGGCTTGAATTCAGTGATAAAACACCGGTTGTAATTTTTGGATGTTCATTTGCACACGGACAGCATTTGGAAGCAAATCAAACATTAAGCTATAAACTTTCTCAATTATTAAAACGACCTGTGTATAATCGTGCCATTTCGGGCAGAGGTCTTGCCCAAATGCTGTTTCAAAGTGAATCGGATATATTTTATAAAGATGTCCCGCCGTCAGATACGGTAATTTACCTTATGATTGAAGACCATTACAGACGAATGCTTGTTTCTCATATAAATATGCTTGATTATCATTTTAACGGCAACTATAAATTAAAAAATAATAAACTTATTTTCGAAGATTATAATAATCCCATAAAAAATATTATACGCTCATCTTATACCATAAAATTACTTAATCAGAAATTTGCAAAGTATTATATTGCAAATCCCGATAATGCACAAAAATTAACAGATGAAGTTTTATTGTATTTTATTCAGACAAGAGGAAATCTTGAAAGACATTGGAAAAGGAAAGTAAATTTTATTGTTTTATTTTATGATGATGTTTCATATAAAGACATATTAATCGAAAAACTTAAAGAAAACGGATTTTGTGCGTATAGTATAAATGAAGATATTGCACCTGATGTTCCGTTAAAAAATTTGGAATATAAAATTTCAAAACAAAACGGACATCCGAACGAAAGAGCATGGGAAACAATAACTCCATTGCTTGTTGAAAAATTACGGCTTAATTAACATAAAAATTATAAAAAAATCCCGAAAAATTCGGGAATAAAAGCTACGTAAATAAATCTTTTAATATTACTTAAAATGGAGCAGCAGGGCAGGCTTTAGACTACCAAAATTTGTAATTTTTTAACTCGGTAGACTAAAGTCTACCCTACTTGCTGGATTGCCACGCAAATCTTGAAATGAAATTGATTTGCTCGCAATGACATTATGATTTAATTTTGCAGTTTAATACTGCATTTCAAACCCGCACCAAAAACTGTAATCCTGTTCAAGCCAGCCTGTTATGTTTCTTTTTACTATATCGAACAATCGTTTGTTTTGTAAAAACGC
>CAJONH010000009.1 GCA_905235825.1 Candidatus Gastranaerophilales bacterium | reverse complement strand
TCGGAAAAACTTGACGAAAATGTAAAAAATGTCAGTTCTGTTAAAGAAAATGTAAATAACGTATCAGATAATATCGGAAGTATTTCAGATAAGGTAAATATAATTTCCGATAATATAGAAACTGTTTCAGGTAATATCAGAGGATTAAATGAGGATATTAATCTTTTATCCGATAAAATAAGCAGCATTTCGGATAAATCTAACGGAATAGAACACGTATCGGGCAAAGTTGATGATGTATTAAACAGTATTATTGCTTTTTCCGAAAATACAAGCAATTTCGCAGAAAAAATGGATGAAATTTCCAATAAATTTCATGAAACTACGGATGAAATGGCTTCGGCAAATGAGAAACATGAATCGGTTTCAAAAGATATAGAGCGTGTATCCGGTAAAGTTGATGATGCAGTAAATAATATAACCGCAGTAAAAGAAAAAACAGGTTCCATTTCAGATAAGATAGAAAAATTATCTGATGAAATGAGTAATGTTGTAAATAATATTGTTTTAGTTCAGGAAGAAACAAAATCTCTCGTAAAAGAAATTGAAACCGTAGCACTAAAAACAGACGGCACTATTAACAGTATTATGTCTGTCAATGAAAAAGCCGGTATAATTACGGATAAGACAGAACAAATTTTAGGCAAGTCCGATAATACAGCAAACAGCATATCGTCAATAAATGAAAAAACGGTTATTCTTACGGAGAAAGCTGATAAAATATCGGAAAAAATAGATAATGTTACAAATAATATTATTGCAAACAATGAAAAACAAGTATCCGTTGCCGAAAAAATACTGCAAGTTTCGGATAAAATTGATAATACATCAAAAAACATAACTGTTACAGGGGAAAAAGTTGACTTAATATCAAAAGAGTTAGAAGCTGTTTCAGGAAAAGTTGATGATGCCGTCAATAATATTGTCGGAGTTACGGAAGAAACAAATTCTTTATCAAATGAAATTAAAGCTGTTTCGGGTAAAATCGATAATGTCATAAACAATATTGTTTCTGCAAATGAACAAAGCAATTCCGTTTCACAAGGAATTGAGATTGTTTCAGGCAAAGTCAATGATGTTATAAATGGTATAGTTTCAACAAATGAACAAAATAATTCACTGGCAAAAGGAATTGAAACTGTTTCTAATAAAATTGATGATGTTATAAACGGTATTGTTTCTGCAAATGAACAAAGCAATTCCGTTTCGCAAGGAATTGAAGTTGTTTCGGGCAAAGTCAATGATGTTATAAATAGTATAGTTTCAACAAATGAACAAAATAATTCACTGGCAAAAGGAATTGAAACTGTTTCTAATAAAATTGATGATGTTATAAATAATATTGTTTCTGCAAATGAACAAAGCAATTCCATTTCGCAAGGAATTGAAGTTGTTTCGGGCAAAGTCAATGATGTTATAAATAGTATAGTTTCAACAAATGAACAAAACAATTCACTGGCAAAAGGAATTGAAACTGTTTCTAATAAAATTGATAATGTTATAAACGGCATAGTTTCTGCAAATGAACAAAATAATTCGGTATATAGTGAAATTGCCGGTGTTTCAGGTAAAGTTGATGAAATTATAAATAATAATAATGTTTCATCGGAGCAAAATACATTAATTTCTCAAAATATTCAGTGTG
This sequence comes from Candidatus Gastranaerophilales bacterium, assembly GCA_905235825.1. Classification (GTDB taxonomy): domain Bacteria; phylum Cyanobacteriota; class Vampirovibrionia; order Gastranaerophilales; family Gastranaerophilaceae; genus Avigastranaerophilus. The sequence continues at coordinate 30,780 of CAJONH010000009.1, read as the reverse complement.
TTACGGAAAAAATAGACGGTGTTATATCAAGTATAGGTTTGACAGGAGAAAAAACGGACGCTGTTTCAAAAAATATTGAGCAGGTTTCGGTGCAAATAAATGATGTTATAGATAATGTCATAGCCGTTAATGAAGAAACTAATTTATTGACTGAAAAATCAGAAAAAATTTCAAATAAAATTGATAGTACAATTAATGAAATTTCTTCAATTAAAGATAGAACTATATTATTATCGGAACAAAACGGGAAAATTGAAGGAAAAGTTGATGATATATTAAACAGTGTTGTATCTTTTTCCGAAAGTGCAGGTTCCCTGACAGGTGAACTTGGTGCTATATCCGGAAAAATAGATGATTCATCGGTAAGTATTGTATCCTTAAAAGAACAAACTGATATTATTGAAAAACAATCGGCAAAAATTTCTGATAAAGTAGATGCATTAAAAATAGATTCATCTTTAGTTTCTAGTCAGACAGTTGAAATTTCCGCAAAAATATCCGAATCAGCAGATAATATTATTTCTTTAAATGATAAAACGGATATAATTACAAAACAAAACGAAAACATATCAAATACCGCAGAAAAAACATTAAGCGGTATTTCGGAAATAAAAAACACGACGGAAGCTGTTTCAGGTAAAATAGATGCGGTTATAGAAAAAACTGCCGATATTATCAATAATATCAGTGCTGAAAATAAAGAAACAAAATCTGTTGTCAATTCAATATCGGAACAAATGTCATTAAAATTTGATGATGTATTGAATAGTGTTATTGCAGGCAATGAGTCAAGTGAAACAATATATTCCGAAGTTGAAAGAATTTCAGGTAAAACAGAAGATTTGACTTATTCCGTAGGCAGTGTATCAGACGGAATTACAAATGTTGATACCAAATTAACATCTGCTTCCAATAACATCAAATCAATAAATGAAAAAACGGAAAATATTTCAGAAAAAATAGATAGTATATATACAGAAGTTGAAGGTGTAAATGCAGGAATTATACTTGTAAATGATAATGTAAAAGAAGTATCTTCGGGAGTAAATTCCGTATCAAATGCAATAAACGGATTTTCTGATTTAATGACAAATAAAATAGATGTTATATACGATAATATCGGTCTATTAAATCAGTGGGTTATAAAAGTAGACGGACTTGCCCGTCGTGGAAAAGAATTTGATGAAAAATATACATCGGAAAATAACATTTTAAATTTAAAACTTGACGGTATCGGAAATACGCTTAGTACTACAAATTCAGTTATAAATGGTATTCCCGATTTAAAAGACAAATTAGAAAATTTGTCCGGTGAAATTCGCACAATAGCCGGAATTGCAAATAAAAATCCGAATGATGACGGCGATAATACTAAGGAGTCTTACGTATATTCCTTAATTGATATTGAATCCGATTTTATGAAATTGCAAAAATTCTTGGATGATAATGCACAAACAGCATCAAAAGATATTAATGCATTAAAAGAACGTTTTACCGAGCTTAATGATGATATATCAAGCATAAGTATAAGAACAAATAAACTTATCTTATCTGCTGATGATATAAATAAAGATTTTAAAAACAGTTTGAGTTCTTTTTCACAGTCAATGAAAGTATTAGAGGATAAAACAGCTGAATTTAATCCTGAATTTAAATACGGAATTATCGATACAAAAATTGAAGAAATAGCTTCTTTGTTACGTAATACCACAAATGCAGCAGAAAATTTAAATAATGCATTTACTTTTCTTGCGGATTGGATTGATGCAACAGGCAGTGTTTTAAATGACATGCAAAAAGATATTGCTGAAATTTGTGAATTAAAATCAGCAGGTGAACAATTAGCGGATGATATAAAATTCAATTCGGAACAACTAAGTGAAAATTTAAAACAATGTTTAGAAAATAAGTCTGATGAAAATGCCAATAATGTAAAAAATGAAATAAAAGAGCAGATTTCTGAATCTTCAAGAGAAATAAAAGAAGAACTTAAATATACTATTGATGAATCTTCAGAAAAAATAAAAGAAGAAATTAAACAGAACATAGATGAGTCTTCCGAAAAAACAAAAGAGGAAATTAAACATAGCATAGATGAGTCTTCCGAAAAAACAAAAGAGGAAATTAAACATAGCATAGATGAGTCTTCCGAAAAAACAAAAGAAGAAATTAAACAGAACATAGATGAATCTTCAGAAAAAATAAAAGAAGAAATAAAATCTCATTCCACGAAAAATGCCGAAAAAATAAAACAAAGCATGGAGGTTATTACTGATGAAATTAGAAATAATGCATTGGAATTTGATGATAAATTAAAACAGAATATACAAATAGCAGTTGATGATATAAGAAATGATATATCAGAAAATTCAGAAAGAATTAATAAGCAAACATTAACATTAACAGAAGAAATTCGTGATAATGTACTTGAAGTTAATAAATCATTTTTCGATTACAAAAATTCATTTAATGAATTTAAAGAAGCTGATATTAATTCAATGAAAGATGCTTTATCTTTTCTTGTTTCTAAATCGGAAGAAATTGCAGTTAAATCCGATTTCGAAAATATGAAGAATACAGTAGAGCAAGTTAGTACAAATGATTCTGCAAATATAAGATATGTATTTGAAAAGTTATTTAGAGATTTTAAAGACTCCGATATTCAAGCAATGAAAGATGCATTATCGTTTCTTGTTTCAAAATCAGATGAATATGATGCTGTTAAGGATGATATTGTACGGATGAAAGATACATTGGAAAACTCCGTAGAATATTTAAAAGAAGATGATATTAATATGAGGGATGATATATCATTCCTTCGTGATAAGGCAATTGATTTAAAATCAGATATAGATAATATTCAAAAAACAGCTGATGGTATTATTGAGAATAACTTAAGCGAAATTAAGAGTTCAATTGAAAAATCTGCAGAACAAATAACTAATTCGGTAAATTCATTTGCGGATGATAATATAAAAAATGTAAAAGATGAATTAAGTTTCCTTCGTGATAAGGTATGCGATATCTTCTCTGATATAGAAAAACTTGATGATTCAGTTCAAATTATTGCTTCGAATGATTTTTCGGTTGTAACCGATAAAATTGAAAATGAAATTAATGAGTTAAAAGATAAAGACTTAACGGTTTTAAGAGATAAAATCATAAATATACAATTATATATTGAAAAGTTAGAGTCTTCTATTTCTAATATAAGTAAAAATGATATCGAAGCTGTAAAAAATGTAATATCTTCATCAAAAGATGAATGGATAAAGTCTTTCAAAAACTTTAAAGAAAATGATATTCAAGCAGTAAAAGATGCCCTGTTGTTTTTAGTAAATAAATCCGAAGAATTTAATCTTCAAGAAAGTATTGAAAACCTTGAAACATCTGTTGAAAATATAAGTGCTCATGATATAGCTGATTTTAAGGATAATGTTGAATTATCTCTGCAATATTTAAAAGATGAAGAAATTAATCTTAGAGATGAGGTATCATTTTTAAGAGATAAATCAATTGATATAAAAGAAAATATTGAAAAAGTTGAGTCAATAGTTGAGGACATAAATCAAAATAATATTGCCGGAATAAAAAATTCAGTTGAAAAATCAATAAGTGATTTGAAAAAAGGCGATATATATAAAATAAAAGATAAAATTGAAGCGTTATGTGATAAATTTGAAAATATTCAATCGAATATAGATAAACTTAAAACTTCTTTTGAAAATACAAATGAAGCAGTTTTAGATAAAATTAAAACCGGTATAGAAAATTCAATAAATCAAATTAAAACGGAAGATATTGCCTCTGTAAAAGATGCACTGACATTTTTGGTTAACAGGGCAGAAGAATTTGATTTTAAATCAAATATAAAAGAGGCATCTGACTCATTAAAAGAAATTAATAAATCCGGATTAAACGATATAAAATCTGTTGTTTCAAATGTAATAACAAAATTAGATGCCGTAGAAAATGATTTTTCTAATTTCAAAAGTGAGGAATTTTCTGATATAAAATCTTCTCTAAACGGTATAATGGTTCAGTTAAATACGGCATTAACTCCGCATATTGATTCGTTAAATGAAAGAATAGACAAACTTTCAGAACAAAACAGCGGAAGTTTATCGGAACTTGAAACTTTAATGCAGGAAAAAATCAGTCAGCAAGATAAGCATATATTATCATTAGAAGAAAAAATAAATAATATGAGTGCAAAATATGATGATATGTGTGAAAAATATGATAAACTTGCACAAACAGTAACTGAAAGAACGGATAACACTGAAATTAAAGATATATTAAATTATATAGTAAGTCAGATTGCTGTTGTTAATGATAATTCATCAATACAGCAAAATAATCAGCAGAAAAATTCTGAAATTTTGAATAATGTTTCTGAAAAAGTTTCAGTAATTGACGAAAATGTTGCTAAAATTAAGGAAAACTCAAATGCTGTAAATACTCTTTCAGAAAAGATTACAGGACTTGATGAAAATATAGCTAAATTAACAGAAGGTTCACACACTATAAATAGCCTATCTGAAAAGATTACAGGACTTGATGAAAATATAGCTAAATTAGCAGAAGGTTCAAACACTATAAATAACCTTTCTGAAAAAATTACAGGACTTGATGAAAATATGGCAAAATTAGCAGAAGGCTCAAACACTATAAATAACCTTTCTGAAAAAATTTCAGGACTTGATGAAAATATGCTGAAATTAGCAAACAACTCAAAAGTATTGAAGCCAATATCCGAAAAAATAGCCGGATTTGATGAAAATATGTCGAAACTTGCAAACAGTTCGGAAGTATTAAATGCAATGGCCGAAAAAGTATTAAGTTTTGATAAAAACATCACGAAATTAATAGATGATTCACAAGTACTAAATAAGTTATCGGAAAAAGTTTCCAGTTTTGATGAAAATATTACAAGAATAGTATCATATATAGATGAAGATTAAAAAAATACCTGTATTTACAGGTATTTTAATCATAATCTTCATCAACTCTTTTAGACAATTCAAAAACATTATCAAGCATTTTTTTATGATTGTTTGTATCAGCGATAAAATTCATACATTCTTTTTTTGTTCCTTTAAAAATATATTTAGAATAGAATTTATCACTGTTTGAATGATGTACTTGAACAGCAACCCGTCTAAGAGTTTTAGGTTCAATTTCATCATGTGAAATTGAAATAAATGCTTCATTTCGAGTTTTGGGTATATCAAATGCAACAAAGATTTTTCGGAATTTATTATTTTCCGGAACTTGGCGTTCTGCCATTTCATTTAGAACATCCGAACATTTACCTATAAACTTAAGCATCTTATCATTTTTTTCCTGTTCAGGCATCTCTTTTTTTACATCTTTTGGGGACATTCCGTAAAATGCAGGATTATAATTTTGATAATTATTAATTTGTGTCATATTAATTCCTTATTATAACATATTTAAAGCACAGAAAAATTATTTTTGCCCGTGCATTTTTTTGTATAATTTAGCGTCTTTGCTGACTTGAACTAAACCGTCAACACTTAACATATTTAATGCTTCATCAGAAAGTTCATTTCCGCTAAATACCTCTTTAATATTAGGAGGTACAGACGGAATACCAAGTTCTTGCAGACGCATGCTTCTATATGTATCAGCTAAAAATTTGTTATATTTATCGTATGTTTCATCATCCATACCTTTTATTATTTTATAAATTTTTTCATATTCTTTATTATCTGCAGTAATTTTTCCCTGACGGATATCATAAGGAATATGTTCAACATCGGCAAGTTTATTAACGTTTGAACCTCTTATTTGAAGCTCGCCTTTACCTGTTGTTCCGTCTTTAAATGTATGATTAGTGTTCATTTGTGCAGATGTATAACCTGATTCTTTTACTGCTTTTTTCGTATCAACTTTTTTTACTGATTTACTGTCTTCTAAAAGTTGTTCAGTATTATATTTTGTTATATTGCCGTCCATATCTAATTTTTGACCGACGGATTTAATAACATCTTCTTTACTGGCAATGGTTATACCGTCTTTCTTTATACTTTCATAAGCGTTTGCTATTTCCATAACCTGTTTTGCCGTAAAGTATGAAGTAACTTCATCTCCGTAATTATTCAGCTCGGTAATTGTTAACCTTCCTTCAGCAATTGATTCTGTTAACTGTCTTACTACATCACGAGATTGCTGTTCTTTTAATGAATCAAGTATAAATCCGTTAATATTATCCAAAGTTTCAATTTTAGATTGGGACAGACCTGATTTATCTCCGTTAATGTAAGAAATAAAATCGGAATGAGAGATATCATATCCTTCCAATTCCTGCTCTATTATTTCTTTTGATTTTTTTGCATCAACAGATTGCATCTGTATTCTTGTTCCGTAGGCATCTCCTATTTTGTTAATACAATCATCAATATTTGTAGTTTTAAGACTATGGCTGTCAAATTTCCGTGCGAGTTTTTTAAAAACAGAGTCTTCACTTTTTGGTCTGCCTGAGATTTCTATTCTGCCTGAATTAAGAAGGTCGCTGAATTCATTTTCAATTTGTTCTCTAGCTTCGCCAATATTTTGTTTATAAATTCCGAACATTTCTTTTGAATTATTATCTAATTTTATAAAATTTTCGTGTTGTAATCTGCCTGCAATACCGCTGAGAACACCGCCCGTCAATGCACCTGCCGCAGCATTGTATAATACATTTGTTCTTAACTCATCAATATTAAATTGTTTATTATCATCGAAAGCAGTTTCAACCGCATAATCACCTGCCCCCGTTAAACCACCTGCTGTTGAACCTGCTTTTATACCTGATTTTACACCTTGAATAACAGAATTTTTTATTGTTGATGCAGCCGCAACACCTATTGTTCCAATTCCCATTGTTCCTGCTGATACAACCCCTTCAACAGCACCTGATGCTGCATCTTTTAGAATTTGTTTTTCATTAAGTGCATCACCATCAATATTATTTGTTGCTCTATCTGAAAATTTAAGACCTGCTTTCGTTATTGCACCTGCACCAAGTCCTGCAGCAATAACCGGAGCCGCTAATCCGCCCGTTGCGGCAATTGTAGCCGATGCAAGTGTAGCCGCACCCACGGCAGCAACCCCGCTTATAACATTAGACGCAAGATTTACGGATTCCTGCTGATTTAATGAAAAATCCGAAATTTCATTTTTTGCTTCTTCATAACTTATTTTTCCGTCTTTAAAATCCTGTATTGCCTGTTCACATTTTTGTGTACTGCTTCCTATTCCCGTAAAATTTTTAAAACTGTTCCAAGCACTCCCAAGCCAGCCCTGCTCATCTTCAACAGCTTTTAAATCCGCTTGCAGACTTGCTGTTTGTCCGTTTGTATCAGATGAAGTTTCTTCTGCCGAATATTCATCTGTCGGAATTAAATCTGCTTCATTCCGAGTATTATCTTCAAATAAAGACGGTTCATAGTCTGATTCTTTATTGTATTCAGGCTGCTCTGATACGGGATATGCATTATTATTATCAATTTGGAAATTATTACTTACGCTTTCAGTCATGAGAACACTTCTTAACTTAATATTTTTGTATATCGGCAAAAATATTTATAACTTTAATACATAAAATTATTTTATGTATTTTTTCACTGTATTATTCGGCAGACTTATTCAGTCTGCCGATGTAAATTGCGAAGTAATTATTATGCCTTTTGAGAACCTGTTTTTACACCTGCCAGTATAAATGATGCCGGAAGTGCCTTTGATGTTACTGCTGAAATTGCTTCCGAATCTTTTAATAATAAACTTGCAGCTACACAAATATCATCGGCATGAACTAGATAATCAGAAGCATGAATTTTTCTGTTTTCCTGCTGATTAAAAATTTTATTATTAACATTGTTCATAATTTTATTGCCGACATTCATACCTGCAACAAGCGAACCTATTGTAACAGCTATTTTAGGAGAAGCCGATATAAATGTATTAAGTGCTTTTGTTATTTTAGAACCCCCTTCTATTTGAGGCATTTTTATGTTTGCTTTATCAAGTGCCTTATTTGCAGCGGCAAGAATACCAATGGGGCAGGCAAGACTGCCAAAAAATTGAAGCGAGGCTTCTCTTAATTTAGGAATTTTATTCTCTTTTTTGTTATCAGAAATTAAACCGCCGCTAAGTCCGCCCAGTATAGAACCTGCACCAATCATAAGAATATCTTTTTCATCGTACTTTAGATTTTTTAAAGAGATAGAAGGATTTCTTTTTTTTGCAAGAGAATATATACCTGAAACAGCAGCTGTAATACCGGCTGCACTGCCTGCAGCGGAACATAACAAAACTTTTTTGTCTGTTTTTGAATTTTCCGATTTATTTTTGTTTGACGAAATAATAGCTGTTGATGGCTCTTGTATCGTCATATTTATTAAATTCACGTGATTTCCTTTTTTCAATTCTTATTCTTTATCGAGATGATAAACACGTAAAAAAAATAAGAATTGTTATTTTGTTAAATAATGTTTACATGCTAATATTAATATGTAAGATAGGGATTTGCAATAAAATGATAGATACACATTCACACATAAATTTTGATGAATACAGAGAAAATTTTCCGGAGGTTTTGGCTGATATAAAAAAGAATGATGTTGAAAAAGTTATTATTCCGGGTGTAGAACCTTCAACATTTGACGATATAATAAGTCTTTGTGAAAAAAATGAAATGCTCTTTTGTGCGTTAGGTGTTCACCCTTCTGAATTTCAGACATACAATGAGGATATAGAAAAAAAAATATATGATTTAATTCATCATAAGAAAGTTGTTGCAATCGGTGAAATAGGACTTGATTATCATTATGGAGCAGATACCAAGGAGGAACAAAAAATTTTATTAAAAAAACAATTGGAAATAGCTCAAAACGTAAAACTTCCGGTAATTATTCACGATAGAGAAGCTCATGAGGATTGTTTTAATACATTGCAGGATTATAAATTAAACAATGTGATATTCCATTGTTTTTCAGGCAGTCCTGAATTTGCACAAAAATGCATCGATAAAGGCTATTACATAGCTATAGGCGGTGTTGTTACTTTTAAAAATGCTAAAGATTTAAAAGAAACAGCCAAAATAGTTCCTATTGATAAACTGCTTCTTGAAACAGATGCTCCATATTTAACTCCCGTTCCATACAGAGGTAAACTCAATACTCCCTCATATTTAAAATATATTGCACAAGAAATAGCAAATATAAAAAATATTGATGCGGAAGATTTAAAAAAGGCTACAACCGAAAACGCAAAAAGGATATTTGATTTTTAAAATGACAAAAGAAAGACTTGATAAAATTTTAACAGATAAAGGTTATTTTGAAACCAAAAATAAGGCTCAAGCTGCAATAATGGCAGGTGATGTCAAAGTTGACGGTAAAATTATTACTAAGGCAGGATTTCCTGTTGATATAAAAGAAAATACCATAATTGAAATTAAATCAATGCCTTTTGTATCTCGTGGCGGATATAAACTGGATAAAGCAATAAAAGAATTTAATATTAATTTAAAAAATATTATTTGTCTTGATGCAGGTGCATCAACAGGCGGTTTTACCGATTGCATGCTTCAAAACGGTGCCAGAAAAGTATACAGTGTTGATGTAGGATACGGACAAATTGCTTGGAAATTAAGGACAAATCCCAAGGTAAAGGTAATAGAAAAAGTTAATATTAAAAATTGCATTGAAACTGATATATATAATTCGGATGAAGAATATGCATCTTTTTTAACAATGGATTTATCATTTATATCAATAACAAAAGTAATTCCTAATTTAATAAAATTAGCAGATAAAAAAGGATTTGAAATAGTTTCATTAATAAAACCCCAATTTGAAGCCGGAAAGGAAAAAGTCGGCAAAAACGGGGTAATCAGGGAAAAAGACACTCATATAGAAGTTATAAGAAATATTGTTACTTATTGCAGTGAAATGAAATTATATCCGAAAGCTCTTTCCTTTTCTCCAATAAAAGGTCCGAAAGGCAATATAGAATATCTTATTTATTTATCACCGATATTTCAAGACAATACCGTGAATATTGATATAGAAAGTGTTGTTAATAATGCACATGCCAATACTTTTTAGTAGTTAACAACAAAATCCAGTTTTCCTTGAACAGGCTCTGCTTCAAATAAATCTCCTATTCCGCAGCCTATAGCTTCACAAAGTCTGTCCATATTTTCATAAGAAGGCTGTGTTCTGCCTGATGCCCATGAATATACTGTTTGCTGAGGCAGATTAAGTACCTGTGCAAGTTTATATAAGCTCCAGCCTTTGACCTGTTTTACCGTTTCTTTTATTTTTATCTTCATTTTTCCTCCTAAACAAAGAATATATTAAACATTTATATATAATATTATATCATTGTTACAAAACTTCACATAGTTTTTTTGTTAAAAATCATTTAAATAGAGTACAAAAAAACAAATATACCGTATAATAGGACTAATATTCACTGTTTGCAAAGAGATGTAAAACATATAGTATAAATGAATTAGTTTTTTTTGTTAAAATGGGTATATAATAGAATAGGTTGTTTTATAAATAGGAACAATATAAGAGGTATTCAATGAAAAAAATATTATTAACAGGTTTGTTTTTTGCATTATTTCTTGGTTTGAATTGTGCAGAAAATGCAATAGCGGTTACGGATAGTGCTTCTTCGTTATCAGCAGCAAAAAAAGTTGAAGCGGATAGTTCACAAGAAATAAAAGAAGCAATAGAAGCATACAAAAAAGGCGACTATTTAGCTTGTATATCAATATTAAAAGATTACACAATGCGATATGATGACAATGCTATTGCTTGGTATTATTTGGGAAGTTCCTATATGAACATAGCTATGATAAATGAAGCAAATGAAGCATTTGATAAAGTAATAAGTCTGAGTACAACATCAAAATTAACATCTTATGCTATTCAAGCACAGTTATGTATGAGAAATCCGGTTGGATGCAAATATGAAAATTTTACCGCAGCTGAAGTAAGAAAGTTAAGAGATAATCCGGCAGGATTTATACAGGATTATTATAGAGCGTTAAGACAAAAATCAATAAAAACGGATGATGTAATTCAAATAGAAAATTTAATAAACGGTACATATATAAATAATATTCATCCGCAGGCACAAGATTTTATCTTAACTGAAAAAGCGAAAATAAAAGCTGCTCAAATTAATTCAAAATAGTCTGATTGCGGAAAATAAATGAAACAAACAAATATAAAGACAGAAAACTCCGGATGTAGAATGCAAGAAGATTTACTTCGGAGTTTTTGTTATACAGGAAGACAAAAACTCAGTATTGGTGATTTGGAAGGTGCATACGAATATTTTAAAAAAGGTGAAAATACTTTTGGGTGTGCATATTGTCGATTTATACAGGGAAGAATTGAAGAAGCAGCAGTTTTACTTAATTTAATAAGAGATTTAAATCCGGCAGTTAACTGGCTTTTGTGTTTAATAGGCATTATAAATGATGATACAAAAGAAATTCCCTCATATTTTCAGATAAGAAATTTTTATGAGGCTGATTTAAATATGATTTTTTTATACGGCAATAAAGAATATGCAATTAAAATTTGCAAGGGAATAAAGTATTTAGCAAAATACAACAAAGAAGTTTATAAATATACGGCAAGAGTTTTAATAGATAATGACAGCTTAAAAAGTGCGATACTATTGCTAAAAAAGAGCATAGATATATATTATAAAGACCCTGAAGTACATTTTATGCTTGGTGAGGCATATAGGAAAATCGGTAATACAGAAAATGCCAAAAAAGAATATAGAATATCAAATGAAGTTACAGGCGGATATTACCCAGCAATAAAAGTTTTAAAAGATATGGAAAATAATTAAAAAAGGTTAATAAAATACTTATTGTATAATTTAGTTTATGATGTAAAATTATAATATATAGTCTTGTAGGAGAAGTAAAGCATGTTTGAACGTTTTACGGAGAAGGCGATAAAAGTTATAATGCTTGCTCAAGAGGAAGCAAGAAGATTGGGACATAATTTCGTCGGTACGGAACAGGTGTTGCTTGGTTTAATAGGTGAAGGAACCGGTGTTGCGGCAAAAACGTTAAAAGCAATGGGGGTTACACTTAAAGATGCAAGAGTAGAAGTTGAAAAAATAATAGGACGGGGTTCTGGTTTTGTTGCGGTGGAAATACCATTTACTCCACGTGCGAAAAGAGTTCTTGAATTATCTTGGGATGAAGCCCGCCAGTTAGGTCATAATTATATAGGTACGGAACATCTTTTATTAGGGTTAATTCGTGAAGGTGAAGGTGTTGCCGCAAGAGTTCTTGAAAATTTAGGTGTTGATTTAAATAAAGTTCGTACAAATGTTATTAAAATGTTGGGAGAAACAAAACCGACACAGACAGCAACTGCTGCCACAGCGTCATCGGGGAAAACAAAAACTCCCAGTTTGGATGAATTTGGAACTGATTTAACACTTGCGGCTCAAGAACAAAGATTAGATCCTGTTGTAGGCAGAGAAAAAGAAATTGAACGTGTTATACAAATACTAGCCAGAAGAACAAAGAATAATCCTGTTTTACTGGGTGAACCCGGTGTAGGTAAAACTGCTGTAGTTGAAGGTTTGGCAGCAAGAATTGTAAATGGTGAAATTCCCGATATTTTGGAAGGTAAAAAAGTAATTCAGCTGGATATGGGGTTACTTGTTGCCGGTACAAAATACAGAGGAGAATTTGAAGAACGTTTGAAAAAGATTATGGATGAAATACGTCAGGCAGGAAATGTAATTCTTGTTATTGATGAAATGCATACATTAATCGGGGCGGGAGCGGCAGAAGGTGCAATTGATGCGGCAAATATTTTGAAACCTGCTCTTTCAAGAGGCGAAATTCAGGTTATCGGTGCTACAACATCGGATGAGTACAGAAAATATGTAGAAAAAGATCCTGCACTTGAAAGACGTTTTCAATCAATAATTATAGAAGAACCTTCGGTAGATGATACTATTGAAATTATAAAGGGCTTGAAACCAAAATATGAAGAACATCACAAATTAAATATTTCTGATGAAGCCATTGTTGCGGCAACGGAACTTTCATATAAATATATTAATGACAGGTTTTTGCCTGATAAAGCGATAGATGTTATTGATGAAGCTGCATCGAAGCTCAGAATACAAACGAGTGCACTTCCGCCTGAAGGTAAGGAACTTGAAAAAGAACTAAAATCCGTTATAAAACAAAAAGAAGATGCAATAAGAAATCAGGAATTTGAAACAGCATCCAATTTACGTGATGATGAAGCCGATTTAAAAGATAAAATTCGTGAAATGTCATTAAAGTGGCGGGAAGATAACGAAGAAAATAAACCGACTGTTACAGCAGAAAATGTCGCACAGGTTGTCAGCATGATGACGGGTATTCCAACAACAAAAATTACCGAAGGTGAAAGCGAAAGACTGCTGAAACTCGAAGAAACATTACATAAACGTGTAATTGGACAAGAACAGGCAGTTGTTGCAATATCAAAAGCAATAAGACGTGCAAGAGTCGGTTTAAAGTCACCAAACAGACCTATAGGAAGTTTCATTTTCTCCGGTCCGACGGGTGTAGGTAAAACAGAACTGGCAAAGGCACTGGCAGAAGCCGTATTCGGAAGTGAAGATAATATGATTCGTGTTGATATGTCTGAATTTATGGAAAAACATTCAACCGCTAAATTAATCGGTTCGCCTCCCGGATATGTTGGTTATGATGACGGTGGTCACATGACTGAGCTCGTAAGGAAGAAACCATATAGTGTAATTTTATTCGATGAGATTGAGAAAGCACATGGTGATGTATTTAATATAATGCTGCAAATCTTGGATGACGGACGTTTAACCGACTCTAAAGGAAGGCATATTAATTTCAAAAATACAATTATCATAATGACAAGTAACGTTGGTGCAAGTATGATTACATCAACGGGTAAGCTCGGATTTTCCGTTGCGGAAAATGAGCAGAAAGATAAATATGAACATTTGAAAGATACGGTAATGGAAGAAATGAAAAAATCTTTTCGTCCCGAATTTTTAAACAGAATAGATGATATTATCGTATTTGCTCATTTATCAAAGCCTGAAATAAGACAGATTGTTGATTTAATGCTTAATGATTTATTCAAACGCCTTGAATCACATGGTTTAAAGATAGAGGTTACTGATGAAGTTAAGGATTATCTTGGTGATGCAGGATATTCGGAGGCTTATGGTGCAAGACCCTTGCGTCGTTTAATACAAAAACGTATAGAAGACGGTCTTGCAGAAGAAATTCTATCAGGCAAATATACGAAAGACGATGTAATTGTTCTTAAACTAAAAGATGATAAAATTATTTTCGATAAAAAATAAAAATAAAAAGCCGGCTTACAGGTCGGCTTTTTTTATAAATATAAATTTATGAAAAATACAATAAGAAAACAGGCTATTGAAAAAAGAAGAACTCTTGATTGCATAGAATTAAGTAAAGAAATAGTAAAAAATCTTATTTCAGTTAAAGAGTATCAAAAAAGTAAAAATATTATATGTTATTATCCGCTTAATTACGAAGTTAATACGAAAATTTTACTTGAGAATAAATTAAAAAACTGGTATTTACCGAGGGTAAACGGAGAGTCTTTAGAAATCTGTCCATGTTCAAATTTAAAGAAAGGCAGTTTTGGAATAATTGAACCTCAGTCAAAACCTATAAAATACTATGAAAATATAGATATGGTAATAATTCCTGCTTGTGCTGCAGATAGAAAAGGCTACAGGCTTGGCTGGGGAAAGGGATATTATGACCGATTTTTGCCTAAACTTGACAATAAATGTATAAAAGTAATTGTAATATATTCTCAATTATTATATGATAGTGTTTTTCCCGAAAAACACGATATTAAAGCAGATTTAATCGTAACAGATAAAGAAATATTGAGATTATAATGTAAACAACATTTAAGTTATTTGTTTGATTTGATTTTTAGAGTAAAATAATATTGTATAGAGTATACGATGGGTAAAAGAATGGAATTTTTCAGAAATCATAGAAAAGGTATAATTATAACAATAACTTTTTGTTTTTTGTTATGGACATTCGGTTCAATGCTGTTTATATTTTTACATTAGTCGGGAACCGGTAAATGCAGTTATTCAATAAAAAATTTTTGTTGCTTTTTATTTGTTTATTTATGTTTTTAAACATAAATACTGTTTTTGCAGAAAATGAAAAACAGCAAATGAAAACTGTAGAACAAAAAAGAATTGCAATACGTCAAAAGATAAATTCATTAGCTCAACTTGAAAAGAAACAAACTTCAATAATAACTAAAAATCAGCAAAAACTGGAAAAAAATAATCAAGCGTTAAGAAATTCGCAAAGACAATTTGAAGCAAAAGATGCAAACAGTAAAAAACTTGAAAAAGAACTAAATGAATATTTAAAAGAATATAATAATCGAAATAAGTTATTATTAAAAAGAATAAGATGTATATATAAAGCAAAACGTACGTTAATATTATATTTATTAAATCCGGCAAACAGCATAAGCCAGTTTTTGGACAGAATTTATTATCAAAATATAATAATTCAATCCGATAGGCAGATTATGTACGTATTAAGAGCAGAAGCAAAGAAAATTTCACTTTTAAGAAGACGTGTTGAAAATGAAAAATATCAAATTTCAAAACTTATTCAAAATATAAATAAGGAAAAGTCTTCTATTCAGAATACGCTCAACCAAAACAAATCGATGCTGGAAAAAATACAAAAGGATAAGAAGGCGTATGAAAAGTCGGAAAGAGAACTTGCAAGACAGTCAAGTTATTTGGCGAAATTAATATCAAAATCTACAAAAAACAGTCAGGTTACAGGGGTAAAAGGTATATTCATACTGCCGTATCCTCCAAAAACTCCCGTAAGAATAAGTTCACCTTTCGGGTGGAGAACGCACCCCATATTTAAATCAAAAATTTTCCACACCGGAATTGACTATGCGATGGCATTCGGAACCCCAATTTTAGCTTCTAATTCAGGAAAGGTAATATATTCGGGATGGTATGGCGGATATGGAAAAGTTGTAATTATTGATCACGGCTCTTGCACGGGAGCTCCGACAACCACATTGTATGCTCACATGTCAAGACAGAATGTTTCAGCCGGACAATACGTAAATCAAGGTGATATAATAGGGTATGTTGGTTCTACGGGGTATTCTACGGGGCCACATGTTCACTTTGAAGTCAGAATAAACGGAAAACCGCAAAATCCCAAGAATTTTCTATAAGGTAGTAAACATTGAAAAACAAATTAATATTAATAGCTATAATATTTTTAATAACAGCAAATGTAAGCACTGCTTCCGATTTTTTTCCGGAAACAGGACTTGACCCCTTTAATTCGGAAATAAATCCGGAATTTATAAATCAAAGTGAAGTTGCAACAGGTGAATTTGAATTAAAAAAATTTATAAAAAATAAGATAAAAAATAGAAGTAAGAATAAAAGGCAGGATAAGCAAACTAAAATAAATTCTAAAGAAATTGAAAATGCAAATGTTCATAATGACAAAGAGTCATCTGATGAAAGTATTAATAAAGATGAGCCGGAAAATAATACTTTTGTAACAACAAAACCAAAAAAACATTTAACAAAGGCTCAGTTAGAACGAGAATTAAATAAAGAAGAACGTGAAAAGCAGAGTAAAATTGAAAAAGAATTAAAAAAAGCCGATAACAGAACTTTAATTGAAAAAGTTTTTAATCTTAAAAGTTATGATTTGGGTGGAGCCAAAAATCGGGGAAAAGATAATTATGAACCGCCCGAAAACCCAAATATAGATATAACTGCGAATTATATGGAATATTTTCCCGATACTTATGAAGTACATGCGGTAGGAAATGCAAAGGTTGTATTTCAAGTGCAGCAAACAAAGGTAGAAGCCGATAAAATCGTATATGATTATGATAAAAATATATTAAAAGCAAGTGATAATGTAATTTTAACAACAAATGATTCCGTAACCGAAGGTGATTTTTTAAAACTCGATTTATCAAAACCGAACGGCTGGATAGAAAAACCGACTACTGTGACGGATGATATTAAAATAACAGCAAAAGATGCGTATATATATTCCGATAAAATAACCGAATATGACGGTGTTGCCAAAATATTAAAAGATGATGTTTTAAATCTCGGCGGACGTTCATTTGCATCTTATGTTGATCAATCAGGATTATTTGATGACGGATTAAATAAAATAAGTGAAGAAAATAAGGGTATATATAAACTGAAAGCAAATACAATTATAATTGATTCAAAAGATGATCATGAAATAGTTACCGTTAAAAATGCGGGAGTGTATTTAAAAAACAGAAAGCTGGCAACTATACCGACATTAAAAATAGTATCAAATAAAGCACATACAAACATAGAAACAAATATTCCCGAATTTGGTTCACAAAGTATGTTAGGTATGCATTTTGGACCTGCTGTTGTATTAAATGTTCCCGGCGGTTCAACTTTAAAACTTGCACCAATTGTAACATACGGAAACAGTGATTGGGGCTTAGGCGGTATTGCCAGATTCAGAAGTGAAACAAATGTTACTCAGATTGCCTACGGTTCATCAAAAGAAAATGTTGTTGTAAGGGGAAAACAAAAACTTGCACCGGGATTTTTGTTTAATTATTCAAGATATTCAAATCAGAGCGAATGGTTTTTGGGGTACAGGATGCCAAAGTATTCTGCAAATCTTACGTATAACAGAAGTGATTACATTCGTGATTTAGATTTAACGTTTTCACAAATGTATTCGGCAGGATTGTTTGTTGATAATAAAGAAGATTATGATTTAAGTAATACACATTCAAGATTTCGTTGGATGACACAGACCTATAAACCTATTTACAAATATCAAAATAAAGAAGGTAATGTCGGCTTGTTATTGGGTGTTGTTGCTCAAACTTCCGCAACTGTATATTCACAAGGAAATACGGTTGGTTTATTCAGGGTCGGGCCTTCATTAAGTACTCAGGTTGGAAGATGGAAACAGACTTTAATGTATTATCAAACAGCTTCAGCCGGAGAAAGTCCGTTTGAATTTGACAGATACAGATATGGAAAATCTAATATTGCATTAATAGAAAGTATAAAAATATGTAAATATTTAACTGTAGGCTATCTTGCATCAATATCAATGCATAATCAATATCATGATGATTATCATAATGATGATTTATTCCAGGAAAACAGAATTATGGTTAGTGTCGGGCCTGAATATGCCAGATTAACAATCGGGTATGATGCAATAAGACATACAACAATGATGCTGATTACAATGCTTGTCGGAACCAAAGATTCCGATATTGAATTTAAGAAAACAATAATAAATAATCCAAATAAAATCGGCAGAGAAAAAAGCAAACAAAAAAAGACAAAAAAGAAATCATATAAAAAATATAAAAAAGAATTACAAATGGAAATGGAGCAAAAACAGAGTTCATCAAAACAGTTTTAATCGGCGGTTATTTTGTGTGAATATACTCCTAATAGATAAAATAATAAATAAATATGTACATTTATTCATTCAGCTATATCATAATAAAACGTTTTGTTATAGAATAAATTAGTAACAAACGGAGCATTAATATGAAAAAATTTTTATGGCTTTTTATATTTATTCTGATAACGCAGGGATTTTCAAATGCACAAACCGTATATGATGATAATTATGTAGAAAATCCTAATTATTTAAAGGGAATGGAATATTTAGAAAGTTCGCAATATTCAAGTGCTATTAATGAGTTTAAAAAAGCCGTCAGAACAAATCCTCAAGATGAGTCAGCTCTTGTTGGACTTTCAAATGCATATAATTTAAGGGCAAAATATTATAATGATAATTTAAAAGAAGTAGAAAAAGCCATTACGGATATAAAATCCGCTTTATTTTTCAATAAATATTTCAGGTTTGGAAAATCGAGCAATTCATTGCAGGCAATAGCTCAAATGGAAAAAAATTTAAAAATGCTTGAAACCGCACAAAAAAAATCTTTAAATGCCGAAGAAATTTCACAAACTGCAAAAATAGAAAGAACAAAAGGCGAATTTGCAGCTGCAGGTTATGATTATTACCGATTATCATATCATACTGAGTATAAATCACAGGCAAATACTGCACTTGGTGATATTTATAAAATATTTAACAGACCTGACAAATCTGTAATATTTTATCAAAATGCACTTGCAGCAGATTCTGAAAATGCTGATGTGCATTTAAAACTTGCTCGTGTTTATGAAGATATGAAAGATTTTAACTCTGCATTAAAAGAATACGGATATGCCTTAAATAAATCTTCAGAAAGCGAAGATATATTAAATTCACTTGAGCGTATTTGGCAGAAAAAAGTTGATGAAACACCAAATGATGCGGAAGCTCATGCAAATTTAGGAGTTGTTTTTCAAAAAGAAAAAAGGTATAACGAAGCTCTTAACGAGTACAAAAAAGCTGAATCTCTCAATCCTGCAAATATTAACACAAAGATAAACATCGGAACTTTATATCAGGAACAAAAAAAATATGATGCAGCATTAAATGTTTATGAAGCAGTTCTTCAATCTCAGCCGAAAAACACTAATATTTTGTTATATAGAGCACAGTGTTTAAATGAGCTTAAAAGAACCGACGAAGCTGTTGATGCGTACAAAGCTGTTCTAAAACTGGAGCCTCGTAATGCAATAGCCAAAACCGAATTATTTACAATGTTAAAAGATAATATGCCTGTAGAAAATGTACTTTCGTTTCTGTACCAAAATGTATTGGACAGCCCTGAAGATACATCGGCTTATTATGAATTTGCTTATGAACTTCACAAGGCAGGAAAAATAGATGATGCTATTACGTATTATACTCAAACTATAAAACTTGACAGTACCAATATAGATGCTTATGTAAATCTTGCACAATGCTACAGACAAAAGCAAATGTATAAGGAGGCATATCAGGTAATTCAAAAAGCGGCTGAAGTAGACGGTGAAAATCA
The DNA here is from genome assembly GCA_905235825.1 of Candidatus Gastranaerophilales bacterium. Taxonomy (GTDB): domain Bacteria; phylum Cyanobacteriota; class Vampirovibrionia; order Gastranaerophilales; family Gastranaerophilaceae; genus Avigastranaerophilus. Next base: position 10,705 of record CAJONH010000009.1, on the reverse strand, counting down.
ATTGGTTAAAACACAACTTATGACCGTAAAAAATGATTATTCTGCCAGCATATATAATACGGCTGCAAATGCTTATGAAAGCGGTAATTATGAAGCTGCAATAGATGAATATTTAAAAATACAACCACAGACAAAAGATTCTCTGCTCGGTATAGCAGGTGCATATCAGGCATTAGGTAATAACGACAAAGCAATAGAATATTATAAATCAGCATTATCCGTTGAACCTTCAAATGCTGATATAGCATATTATATTGCTGCAATATATGCAAATAACAACAATATAGAACAGGCAGCACAATATGTTAAAACTGCTCTCGAAAAAAATCCTATGCACGAACAGGCTAAAGAGCTTTCTTCGTATATAACATCAAAACAAACAGAAAGTCTTATGGAAAATGCAGTAAAATTATATCAGGATGAAAAATATGCCGATGCTATAACCGTATTTGACAAAATAATAAAGTTAAATCCAAATGATGCTAATGTTTATTATTATAAAGCATTGTCAAATGATGCATTAAAAAATTACCAAAAGGCAATAGCAGATTATAAAAATGCAATAAAATATTCTCCTGAAATGAATATATCTTATTATTTAATTGCCGTAGATTATGATAATTTAGGCAATTATAAATCTGCGAAAGAATATTATAAAAAATATATCGGGTTAATTTCTGATAATAACGAATATAAACAGTATGCGCAAACAAGGCTGAAAGAGCTTGATAAATGAATGTTTCAGCCGAAAAAAATACGGTAAAAATAGGAAATGTTATATTAAATTCAAAAGTTTCACTATCTCCTCTTGCCGGTGTTACTGATTATGTTTTGCGTTCTTTAATAAGAGAATATTCTCCAAATTGCTTATTAACTACGGAAATGATAAGTTCCGAGGCTCTTGTTCAAAAATCCGATACACTCATAACTCATACAGATAAAAAAGAAGCACCTTGTGCATGGCAAATAGAGGGACATAAACCGGATTTAATGGCAAAATCCGCAAAAATTCTCGAAAAAAAAGCAGCAATTATCGATATAAACATGGGATGTCCGATAAAAAAAATCGTAAACGGTAATGATGGGTGTTCGTTGATGAAAAACCCGCAATTGGCACAGGATATTGTTATTGCTGTAAAAGAAGCCGTAAACATCCCTGTTACGTGTAAATTCAGACTCGGGTGGAGTCAGGATAGTAAAAATTTTATTGAATTTGCACAAAAAATGCAGCAGGCAGGTGCAAGTGCAGTTACAATTCATGCAAGAACACGTGTGCAAATGTATTCGGGAGAAGCTGATTGGAGTGCTTTATCCGAGTTAAAAGGCAATATAGATATCCCATATTTTGCTAACGGAGATATAATCAGTCCTGAAACGGCAAAAAGATGTTTAGATATAACCAAAGCGGACGGAATTGCCGTTGGTCGTGCATCTATGTGTGATTTATCACTAATATCAAGAATTGAAAAATATTTAAATGAAGATATTTTAATACCGGAACCCGATATAAAAGAAAAAATTTCTATGATAAAAAAGCATCTTGACCGTGAAATTTCTTTTAGAGGTGAAGAAAACGGAATTAAATTCTTCCGCAAATTTTATCCCTGCTATATCAGGAATATAAGAGGCGGAGGAGAATATCGTCATAAACTCGTTACTGAATTAAATTATGATAATATCATTTTAATATTAGATGAAATTTTAAATAATGAAAAACAATAAAAAATTTTATGTTTATATAATTTTAACAAATACAAACAAACTTTATTGCGGTTATACAGATGATGTCGAAAAACGCTATAAATTGCATTGCAGCGGTAAAGGAGCAAAATTTACAAGAGCTAATAAGCCTGTAAAACTTGTTTATACTAAAGAATTTTCGGATAAAATTGAAGCACAGAGAGAAGAACGAAGAATAAAGCTGCTTTCAAGAATAAAAAAAATCGAATTAATTAATAGTGTAGTCTAATAAATACCTGATTTTTTTGGCAAAAAAAATTTTGTTTTGATTTAAAATTCATGAAAAGGAATTAAGTAATAATAATTATTAAATCGAGAGTACTTTATTAAAGGATTGGTTAATTAGAAAAGTATAGGAATGGTAAATGAAAATATTAAATAATATCAACAGTAAAATAGTGTCTAATAATCCGAATTTTACAAGTGAAAGAACAGATAAAGCAACAATACTGCAATTAAAAACAGGTGAAAATATTATAACCGAAAATAACGAAGATAATATAAAAAATTCATTAAACAGTCTAAGTACTAATCCTAACAGATTTAATGTCGAGTTTCTGCTTGATGTAGCAGATAATCTTGCCTACGGTGAATTCGGAAACAAACAGTTTAAAGCGGAACTTAATAACGACGGAATTACGCCTGAAGAACGTGAAAACACAAAATGGTCTGAATTACTTGGTGATACGATAAAAAGAGCAATATCTTCATCTAATGAAGATTTATCTGATTTAAATGCCGAATATAACAGAATTTTTAATGAAAAAAATGAATTGACGCCTATACAATCAAAAATATTAGAATTAAGAACACAATTAACAGAAACCGTAACTGATGATAAATTATTGAAATCGGCAGAGGATATAGAAACGGCAGCAAGAATAAGAAAAAATACCGATTATTTTATTGCATCATCCGAAATTCCCGCAAATGAAAAGAAAGAATGTTTAGAACGACTTATTTATTTTATGAGCGATGATTATAAAATAAATCCTCAGCTGAAAGATAAGAAATTACAAGTAACTGACGAAATTTTAAATGACATTGTTATAAAGACTCCCGAAAGCAAAGAACTGAAAATAAAAAGCGTTGACCAGAGAGTAAGCGGAATTTGTGCCGCAATTTCCGTGTGCAGAAAAGCTATGGCTTATGAACATAAAAAAGAGTTTATAGATATAATTATGGAAGAATTAAAAGATTCTCCCGTTATGTCTGTGTATGATATTACGGAGCTTGGAAGCGGAAAAAAGGTTGAAATACCAAAAACAAATGTTCAATATTCTGCCGCTTTGAACAAAGGATACAGAATAATAGATGCCTCCGCTCACATCCGGATGAATAATGCACACGCAAGCGGTGACGGTACTATTCAAACCGAACATTACATTCCTTTTGATGAAAATACATTTGGTGTATATGATGATTCAAGCTGGTATTTAGGACTCGGTGATAATTATTCCGACGAAAAAATTCTGTTAGGAGCAATTATAAAAGAAAAAGAATATCTTAAATCCGTAAATTCTACTAAAACCGCAAAACAAGAAACTCAAAAAAATATAAAAGGAATAAAATCGGAAGCAGCAAAAACATACTCCGGAGCGAACGGAACACTAAATAAGGAGCTGTCATTAATTTATCCGCAAAAATCAGATAAAGAAATTTCTCAATTAATTCGGAATATAATAGAGTTCTATAAAAAGAAGGGGGATGATAATGAATTATATATTTCCGAAAAAATGCCCGATGAATTAAGATATAAAGTCCTTTTCGATTATATTGAAAATATTGCGGGGAATGCTTCAACCGAAGAAAAAAGTATTTTGAAATCAAAAGTTAAAAATATAGATATTGCTTCGAGAGAATATATTAAAGCCGATGAACAATTAAAAAAACTTCAAAAATTTAACAACAAAAGGGCAGATTTTATATATAACAGAAAACTATATAAAGCTGCTGCCGCTCATAGAATAGCAATAGAAGCTGATGTAAACATGCCTGACGGTATTTTACGTTTTGAAAAATTATCAGGATTGCCTGTTAGAAATAAGCAGATTGTAAATTATTTAAATAAAATAGCCGATAAAACAGGGAATACTGAGGCATTAAATGATGCGGCTAAAATAGAACACATAATCCCTTCCGAAGTTAATAAAATATTAGAAGTGTTAACAGATAAAAATATGGCAGATATAGAGGCGGAAATTTTAACACATCACAAAAATCTTATTTTAAACGGAGATAAAGATGCTCTTTACACTGCAGCCGAAAGACTTGATATTAAATCAAAAGATAAAAATAAAGTTATTGATAAACTTGATAAATTAACGGAAAAATTGGCTTCAAATCCTTCTTCGGCTGATATAAACGAAACAGTCAGAATATTGGGCTATGAAAATGAAATGGTCTTTTCCTCAAAAATATTGACTTCCGCATTAAACAGCTTTCAAGAAGGCATTGCCGATGAAGATTATATCAGACTGGCAAAATTCTTTGACGGTGAAGAAAATATTGAGAATGGTATAAATCATCAGCGTTTAAAATTTGAAAAATTGATTAATGAATATAATAAAATAAATAAAAAATGGAATATTCCTTCGCAAAGAGAATTAATTCTTAATAAACTGGAAAAAAACAAAGAAATATTAAGCATAAAACAGTTAAATATGCTTCAATCGCATTTTAGTCACATTGAACATGAACAGGCAAAGAATGAAAAAATTCAAAATATGAAAGAACGTGAAAAAGCTGATAATAGATTATACTGTTTCACTGATGATGAAGAAAATATTTTTCGAAAAATAGAAAAGAATTTGCCTAAAATGAACAGATATGCCGAAATGCAGTATAATGTTTTAAACAGATATCTTTGCGATGTGCTGGAAGAACAATATTCTTCGATAGGTATGTTAAACGGTCAATTTTGGGTAATGGAAGAAGGTTCTTCAGGCTTAATGGCGAATGAAAAATTAAGAATAATGGAACAAATGACGGGTAAACCCTATCATATAGAACATGATATAACCGAAGCCGTAAAGCAAATAAAACAAGGAAAAGGCGGCGGAGTAATATCAATGAGCGTTGATGACAGCGATTATGCGTTTCATGCAATGTATTTACCCGCTGTTACGGAAGAAACTTTCACAACAGATGACGGTAAAAAAGAAAATCAAGATGTTTTATGGGCTGATAATTCGTGGGGATTAGCTGAAAAAGAGCATTTTTGGAAGGGGAAAGACGGCTTTAAATATACCGATTATGACAGGGGCTTCGGCTGGAAAAACGGATTTTTACTTAGAGATAATCTTACTATAGGTTTGAAAGTTAAGGACATTTTTGCTGCCCGTGGTACGTCAAAAGAAGATAATGATAATTTCGGACTTTTTCAATCGGTTTTACTTGAAGGAACTCCTTCTAATACAAAACATAAACTGGATAAAATGTTCGGATATATATTTAGAGTTCATGAAGGCGAAAAACAGCTTGAAACACTTGAAGAATTAATAAAAAAAGGTAATAAGCCGAATATTAACTATGTGAAAAATATAGATGCTGTTGCCGATGCAAAAAGTGAAGCCCTTGCAAAGAGAATAAAAAATGAAATTAAAAGTGAAGACGATTATAATAAACTTCCGGATGATGATCCGATAAAATTTACTTTTGATAAAATGTCGCTTTATATGGCGATTGATGACCCTGAAAATGCCGAAGAAGTTTTAAGTATAACAAACAGAAAAGACCTTGAAAAATTTCACGATGAAATGATTACTGCTCATATAAATTTAATGGGAGCAATAATAGCTAAGTATGAAGATTGTATTGATGATGTTCAAAATGCAAGTATGGAGAAAATTCAAAATCTTTTATCCGAATTAAAAGAAAAATATAATTTTACTGTTCCCGATGAACAAAAAGATAAATTTTTAACCGAATTGTTTAGAGATGATGAAAAATTAGATAAACTCGACGGAAATATTGATAATCTTGAAAAATATTTTATGGAACAAGTTTCCCAAACATCGGAAAAATATATAAAAGACAATGATGTAAGAAAATATTTTGAAGAAAATGCACAAGATATAGTCAAAACATCTTTTGATAATGAAGTAAGAATAACATCATTAGAGTCTAATGCAATAAAAAACAATTCTCTCGGCGAAACATTTATTGCTGCCATAGATAAATATATAAAGCCTGTTTCAGATAAAGACCTTTTGGATACTTTGCAGGGATTTCAACGCATAGACAATAAAACTGCGGAAGATTTTTTAAATCTTTTAAGTGACGAGGATTTGGGATTAAATATTAAAAAACCTTATGATTATTTAAGACTCTTTCTTTCAGAAAATTCGGCAGTTACAAAAGCATTTTCCGAAATTGTTGAAATGGAAGAAATTAATAAACTTTTGCCGGATGAAGATGATGAAAACAAAAAGTCCCCCGATATATTGTACAGGAATTTGCACGTAAAATTATCTGAAATGGATGTACAAAAATATATAAAATCGTACAAGGATGAAGCATTTAAAAAATATAAAGTGCGTCAGGCTTTTCCTGAGCCCGTAGTTGTTGAAGATGCACAAATAAAAGAAATGGTTGAAAATACCTTAAATAAAATAAAAGACTCTGTGGATAATATAGAAAAAAATAAATACGTAATAAATCTTTTAACAAAGTATGAAGAATTATATGATAAATACCTAAAAAAGGATAATTTTGAAAATATAATTGCAAGCAATACTGATACCGATTTTATAAAAGGTTTTAAACAAACATTAGACGATATTTGTAAAATAGCAGGTGTCGATGAATCCGTAGATTATATGGGTGAACCGTTAAAAGCATTAAGAGATTTATTGAAGTCTAATTCTTCAGAAAAAAATTCCGAAGAAATATCAGAATATATAAATCAAATTATTTCTAATTATGAAGATTTTGAAAGCTCAGGTGTGTCAATTCAACAGTATAAAGATGCAAACAACACCGAAAAAAATAAAATCAAAGAATGTATTCACGCAAGCGTATACTCAAATATAGAGCCAAAATATCAGGATGAAGCAATAAAACAAATAAAAAATATAATTTCGTTATATAAAAAATCTCCTGAAAACGAAGAAATAAACTACTATGAAGATAAATTGGCAAATTTGATGACAGAAAAACATTATGTTAAAAATCCTACGGTATTGCTTCAAGAATACGTAAAATTGTTAAATAAGGGAAAAGAACAGACAACAGAGGCTTTGAATATGAAAGATTATCTTAAACTGGCGCTTTCTGTTGCCGAACAAACTAAAGTACAATATAAACTCGTTCAAAATCAACATGAAGCAATCAGCTCAAAAACAAAAGATATGCTTCCAAACTTCTTTGTTGAACTTGCTGACGGTTCAAAACATAAAATGACAAGTGAAGTCGGAATGGTTTATTTAATTCAGCAGCTTCAAAACTATAACGATAATAATGTTATTTTAAAATTATTTTTATCTCAAGCAGGGCTGACAAGACAGGCTGTTAATGTTCTTATTGATAATTTTAATATTGCCAAAAATATAGAATTGGTCGAAGAAAGCTATAAAAATGTAAATGATAACATAAATTGTGCAGGAAAAATATCTGATGAAGCAGCTAAATTCTTAAATCAAAGTCAAATTAAATATAATTCCACAAGTGATGCTATACAGCATTTTGAACGTTATATGAAAAGTCACCTCAATGATATAAAAGACTCTGATGCTTATAAAAAGTTTTTTGAATATCTTAATTATTTTTCTGAAAACAGTATTGGTCAAAGTAATAACCAAAAACTTTATAATTCAATTTTGGTTGAAATTTATAAATCTTGTCTTATGAATATTGCTGATGATATTGATATGAAAATGGATAATATAAATGATACTGCAAGGATAATGCAAGATTGCCAATTATTAATAAATTCACTGGAAATTCCTGAAAATTGTAAAGAATTTGAAAAAAGAGAGAAATTTAATGAAGAATTTAATAAAATATATAAATTATTGGCTATAAAAGAAAAAGAGGCATTTGCAGCTTTTGAACAATGTTCTGCATTTGATGCAAAAAAAGAAGAATAATGATATAATATTGCATGTAAGAAGAATTTAAAATATGATAAAAAGATTTATATTATTCGTCATCATATTGAGTATCGCCGTAAATGTTATGCCTGTTTATGCGGTGAATATCGGTACATATCAAACAGAAACCGAATACGGGTTATTGGATGGATTTAAAATTAATTGGAAAAGAAAAGATAAATCAACACCTTTTATAGAACCAAGAGAAGAATCAACAAAAGAAGAACGGGCTAAAGAAAAAGCTGATATCAAGAAAGATGAATATCAATATACGAAATATTTGTATGATGGAAAAGCTGTAATATAGTAAAGATTATATAAGAAACAGGCAAAAAAAATATTTATGATTTTTAATCCTATTGGAAATAGTTTTAAAGATTGGGAAATATGAAAATATCGAGCATTAACAGTGTTTCAAATTATAACGTTCATAACAAAAAACAGCAAAACTTCAGTGGGTTATGGCTGAAAACATCAATGAGAACAGATATTGATTGTGTATTATATGTTCCGCAAACAATAGTAACAAGATATTATTGCCCGTTCATTGATGAAGATCCCGAAGATGTAAAAAAAATGATAAATAATCGTAAAAATGCAGATATAGTTGTAACAGACAGAGGTCATACAAGATATTTAGTAAATGATTGTAAATTATGTACCAGAATTCCTTTTAATCAACAACAGTATGAAGCATATATGAATTTGGGCGAAAACTACAAAAATAACAGAATAATAAATGAAATGCATTACATCCTTAGAGATAAATATACTACTGATAGTTTGGCTAAAAACCAAATACCGGCATATAATCCAAATGTGGAAAAACGTCTTATGGATAGTAGAGCATAATAATTATATTTTTAATTGAAAAACTTTGTTGTATAATTAAAGCGATTAGTTTGTTAAACAAAAGGAAAGAAAGAGGTTTAATATGGCAAAATTTGTTTGCAGCGTATGCGGTTACACTGTTGAAGGCGACCATGCTCCCGAAAAATGTCCTATGTGCGGTGTTGGTTCTGACAAGTTCAATAAAGTTGATGATACAAAAGGTTTAACATGGGCAACAGAACACGTTATCGGTGTTGGAAAAGATGTTGATGCAGAAGTTCTTCAAGGTTTAAAAGACCATTTTGCAGGAGAATGCACCGAAGTCGGTATGTATCTTGCTATGAGCAGACAAGCTGAAAGAGAAGGATATCCTGAAGTCGCTGAAGCGTTTAAAAGATATGCTTTTGAAGAAGCTGAACATGCTGCAAAATTTGCTGAATTATTAGGTGAAGTAGTTACAAATTCAACAAAGAAAAATCTTGAAATGAGAGCGGAAGCAGAATCAGGTGCTTGTGCCGCTAAAATGGCTATTGCAAAACGTGCTAAAGAATTAGGATTAGATGCTATACACGATACCGTTCATGAAATGGCAAAAGATGAAGCACGTCACGGTCAAGGCTTCCAGGGATTATTAAAAAGATTATTTTAATTAATGCAAAATAATGCAATAAAAAAGAGGAATGTATTCTTTCCTCTTTTTTTGTGCGAAAAAAAAGCGGAATTGTTAAACAATCCCGCATAAATACTACGTAAATATAGATTTAAAATTAGTGATTTTTCCAATAGTTAAGATAATATTCAAAATTAAATTTTTCATTTTTTGTGTCGAAATAGTATTTTTTAGATTTAGGGTAAGCTTTAGCCTACCAAAATTTGTGATTTTATTATTCGGTAGACTAAAGTCTACCCTACCAACTGCAATAAAAAAAGATGAGCGGAAAGCAGATGACAGACACATTAAGGACCAAGAAATTTATTATAATAAATTTCAAATAGGTGGTGTTGATTATGATGTTGAAATTTTTGTTGATAAACCTGCAAGTGGTGATAAAAATTCATATTATGCAGGACACAAAGCAACAAAAATAAAAATAACACCCCGAGATTCGCAGGTGGCTGAAAATAGCTTTAACCTACACTCAAAGGGTGCTAGTATTATAATACCACTTTTAGAACAAATTTAAACCCTATTATTACAAACAATTAAGGATGAAATATGCAAGAACTAACGCAAGAACAATGTCAAGAACAATATAATAAACTTAAAAAGATTGATGAATACGCTAAAAGTTTGGGTTTCACTATTTATGGGATTACTGCAGAAATGGACATTAACGGAGATAAATATTTATACAAAGATTATTCAACATTAAATAAAATACCTGATAAATGGATAAAAGATATTTAACAAATGCCTTTAATATTTGCTATTTCTGAATATTTGATATTTTTTTCAAATGGAATATCAAAATATTCTTTATCTTTATTATTTTTTGAAGTATGTATATTCATTGCAATAACTTGTGAATTTTTTTTGATAATCCAAAAATCAGTATAATTTTTCAATTCATTTAAACATTTTTCAATTTCAGTTTTATTCATTTTATAATCCTTTCGCATGCCATGATATAATGGCATGTTTTGTTTTAGCAAGTTCTTTTTCTTTTTTCTTGAAAAACCTTTCTCTCGGACAAGTCGCTCTACCTCTCACAAAACGATACTTAATCGTTTTGTTCGGCAGAGTGTTATCACTGCCGCAAGCTATGCCCTCACTTAATCGAGTTCGCACCCTCAAAGTGCTGTCGGGTGACTCCACTCTACGGGATGTCAGGTATTGCATTTCAAATCCGCCCCAAAAACTGTAATCTTGTTCAAGCCAGCCTGTAATTTGTTTTTTAACTATATCAAACAATCGTTTGTTTTGTAAAAACGCTTCTTTGTCTTTTATTATAAAATGCCACTTGCATCCGTGATTACACTTGATTACAAATGCATTAGGCAGTTTTTCCCAATCTATTTGATTATAGTAAGTGGTAACATCT
>CAJONH010000008.1 GCA_905235825.1 Candidatus Gastranaerophilales bacterium | reverse complement strand
TTAGGTTGAACTTAGAATTTTAATATTAGAGGAAGCGGGGCAGTGTTTTGTATTTATTTCGACAAGATATGAATAGTGTGAACACACACTAAACAAATAAGATATAAAAAGCAATGCAGAAATAAAAAGAAAAGAAAGCAGAAAAAAGGAGCAAGATTTTCTGCTTTCAAGTTAATAAAAGCAAGTCAAGAAAGAAAAATTAAATATAAGGATCAAAATTTGACTCTAAAATAACGGCTTCATCCTGTTCATCAATGAGATAGGAATAATAATTAACGGCATAAATTGCCATCATCAAACTGTCAGCGAAGTCAGGACTTTCGCCGTGTTCGGATTTCATTTCTTTTTTAGACTGAATAAAAATCTGACCGTTAGGCTTGTAGGATTTTTTAATATATTCCAATTGAGAGATAGTAAAATCGGAAGAAATTTTCAGCCATTCGTTGTCGATATAATCTTTAAGAGTGAGATAACCGTCGGCACGCCTGTTCAAGGCATTCGGACGATTAGATGAAGCGGCGCCGTTAAATTTAATTGTTTTAGGGATAACGTTTTTAATGCTGACATAAATAGAGTAGCCAAGACCGTCGGCATCAAGAATAAGTAAATCAGGCTTATAGCGGGCATACATATTAATGATTTTGCCTTTAGTTATGTCGGTATCGGGTTCAGACCAATGTTCTTGTTTTTCGAGCAACCATTGAGTTGAACTTTTAGAGGTAATCAAGCTGGCTACACAGAGGTCGCCGCCGTTACCGGCGAGGTCAACAGAAAGAGCTTTAATGCAGCGATAATTTTCATCACGAAAAACGAGATTTTTTGCTTTATCAAGTTTAATGGCAGAGAACAAGAAATCATTGGAAGAATCAAGGGGATTGCCCTCCCAAATATACTCATAGTCTAAAATATTGCGTTGTTTGCATCTGAGAGCTTCATCAATGAGTTTTTGGGGGCAATGCTTATTGTCGTAGTAATTAATTTTAATATGAAGACAATCATCCCTTGAAATGAATTCAGAGAAAACAGGGTCATTGCGAAGTAGCCTGTTCATTGTAAAAATAACGATAGAGTTCTTTTTTCTGATAGTGGGGATAATAATATCGAGAGTAGATTTAGTAATCGCCTGAGCCTCATCAATCCATAATATATCAATACCTTCAAGACCTTTAATATTAACCTTGCCTTGTTCTCTAAAGCCTTTAAAAATAATGCTTGAAGCTGATATATTATGGATAATTTTATTTGATTTAACGGTAAAATTTAAGTTATATTCATTAATCAAGTCAAAAAGAATTTTATGAACGCTGTCAGAAATAGTAGATTGAGTTTCCCTGCCGCAGCAAATTCTTACATTTCTTTTTTCAGCGAGCCATAAAATAATTCTGGCAATACTTTGAGATTTACCACCACCCCTTCCTCCTTCGATTAAAAAGTAATTAAAGTTGTTAATATTAGTAATAACCGGAATTAATTTATCCGGAACATTTAAAATTTCAGGTAATTGAATCATCTTTATAAAATATATTTTCCTCCGTATTAGGCTTGTCACCGACATTCAAGAGCAGTTCATTTCCGTCAATAAAAACGCTGCCCATAATATTAATATGAGAATCCCGATTATCTTTATCATTATAAAGACCGCAGAGTTTACCTTTAAGTTCTTCTGCTTTTAAGAAAAGAGATATATCGGGAGCGAGTTCATCATCTTTTCCTTTTTTATTCAAAGCCATTTGTTGAACAGCCTGAAGATTTTCAAACGACTCATTTTTCGAGTATGATAAATTTTCAATATTTGATAACTTTTTTTTTCTAACCATATTCCTCCTAAACAAAAACAAAACAAATAAAACTGACCTCAAAAAAAGTCAGTTTTATTTATTTTATCAAAGAAAATAAAAATAATTAAATTGTTTCAAGGAATTTATTCAAAGAATTTTTTTGTTGATTATTTAATTTAGATATTTTATTTAATAATTCAATATCGAGCGGACTATATTTTTTAATATTAACCTTACCGGAACTAATATTAGGATAAACGGTATAAAAAGAGGGGAGAGTATTTTTAATTTCAGTAGAGTTATTACAAATGGAATTTTGTTCAGAGTTATCTGAGTTTATATTATCAGAAGTATTATTTTGTTCAGGAATCAAGTATTCTAAAACATACTTTGTGACGAAACGGTCTTCCGAAACCGGAGAACCGGTATAGTAATCGGCATAGACAATAGGGCAGTTAACCTTTTCTTTGCTTAATATTTTGAATTTAGTATTTCTGGGAAGCATACCTTCTTCGGCGCCGGTACCGGTATGCTTAGAGAGAGAAACTTTACTGCCTTTAGGGCATTTCATCTCAAATAAAACAGGATTATATTGTTCATTAGGCAGATATTTTTGTGCATAATATTCAGACAAACCCACTTGTGAATAACCGTTATCAGGAATAATAGTATCTCCCTGTTGAGCGTTAAGGATTTCATCAGGTAAGTCCCTTCCAGCAACAGCCCTATAAAAAGTTCTGTCTTCCGTCAACGGCGGTAATTTATCAAAAGCGGCATCAATGGCATTAACAATATCAATTTCAAAATCAGACAATTTGTTATAAAATTCTAATTTTTTTCCGGGTTGAGCATATCGAAACCTGCTATTTATAGAATTAAGGGCATTAGGACACAAAAAATCATTAGTTTTTTTATTGTATTCTTTACGAATTTGAGGATCTACATAATCAAGAAAATCTTGAGAAAGATTTTTTTGTTTAGAATCATCAATCACAGAATTATTAACACACGAATTAAAATTAACGTTACCTGTCGAAGAAATATACATAATTAACTCCTTACCATTACACAAATATAAAAACGAAACAAGAAATCAAGTTGCCAAAAAATGATTACAATTAAATTAATGTAACAAAAAATAAAAAAAGAGAAAAAATTTATATTCAGGGTAGTTAAAAGGATTGAAAAAGGAAAGGAAATTTCAAACGAATATGATGATAGCGGGAAATAATTATATAAACAGGAATATAAATAATACAAACAGGAATAAAGATAAGCAAAAAAGTAATATAAATTTGGAAAAAGAAAATAATGGGAGCAAAAAAATTCTAATAACGGGCGGAGCAATGATATTTACCGCCGGAAGTATATATTTGGCGGGGAAGAACGGATATTTAGGGGACAGAATCAGAAATATTTTTTCAAAAGAAAGTTCAAGAGTAATAAACTCAATAAAAAGTCCTACACAAAGAATAAATCAAGCAGAGAAAGATATTTTAGGATATGAAATAGCCCCTGTAAAAATTTCAGATATAAGAGCGAGTGAAGAAGCAATAGAAAGAAGCAAATATAGTCCATTGGAAGCGGAATATGACAAAATCAGACAGGATATAGCAAGAAATCCGAATAATCAAGCGAGATATGAAGAAATTATCACTGATTTAAAGAATACGGCAAAAGAGATAGACAATGAATTTCAAACAATACATAAAGAAGATAAACATTATGAAGGAGGAGTAATAGAGCGTGCTATATTGCAAAAGAGATATTTTTCAATTTCAGGAAATGAGAAGGAAGGATATTGCTGCCTTGACCCGTTGGAATATAAAAAAGCGAGAGAAGAAGCAATAGATATACAAACGGGATATTATTTGCTGGAGCCGTATCAAAACGGCGGACGAGATTTTTTTGATAATAGAAAAAATAATACAGAATTATTAAAAGGATTAAGAGAGAAATACAAAGAAATCAAAGAAGAAGATAGTGTATTTATAGATGAGTGCATAGAGAAATTAAACAGTGAAGGAGCGATATGTGCAGGACATAATTCAAAGCTGCATGCACATGAGCTGGCTAAATTCGGTAGAATTTTTCGAGAAGCAATGGGAATAAGTGTAAAATAGGTATAAATATAATTTTTCCATTAACAGAAAAAATCAGAAAAAGAAGTCAATATTCTGGAATATTGTAACATTTCATAAAAAAATAAAGATATTTAGTAAATCAGGAAATAAAAATATTTTTTATATAAATAAAAATAAACGGGGAAAAATGTAAAAACGTATGAGCGGAAATATTGAGCAAGGGAACGGTTATATAAATCAATTCAGAGATATATTATATAATGCAGGTTATGGTCAAGAAAAAATAATGAGCATAACGGATGAAGATTCAGAGATGGATATACAAATAGTTAGTGGTGCTGATGGTTCTGATGTATTAGAAATAAAGAACGGAGCCAATATAAGTCAAGTTAACTATGGAAATGAACTCCCGTTAGACACAATATTTCAACCAAAAGGCATGGAATCATCGGATGTATTTGAAGTACATTTTAGTAATCAACCGCAGGTATCAATTGTAGTTTCCGGAAAGAACCAAGAAAATGCGAATAAAAATGTGAACTACAGTGGAGTAACCAATGGAAGTGTAACTCAACAAATTAATACCCGAGTAACAAATCCGAATAAAACAACTCCGAATATACCAAAAACAGCAAACGGAGTTAACGGATTAATAGATGAATCCGTAAAACAAAGTAAACAAGGCGGATGCTGGTTAGTGTCGGGAGTTATGGCATTAAATGCTACACCGAAAGGGAAAGAAGCAATAAAGAATGCAATAACAGTGAATAACGACGGAAGTGTCACTGTAAATTTCAAAGGAGCAGGAGCAAGTTATAAAATAACACCGGAGGAAATAAATAAATATAATACAGACAATAATTTAGATGATTTATATTCAAACGGTGATAATGATATGCTTGTATTAGAAATTGCGGCAGAGAAACTAAGACAAGATATAAATTCAGGAAAAGTAAATATAAATACGGGCAGTCAAACAATAAATGCTGCTCGAAAAGACATAAATGCTGGAAATGCAAGTCAAATGATGTATTATTTAACCGGTTCCGAGGCAAAAGAGTATACCGACAATGAATTAAAGACAAATTTAAGGGGAATACTCCAAAACGCACTGACAGATGGAAACACGGCATTAAGTTTTTCGTTAAGAGCAAAAAATAATAGTGAAACTAATTTCAGTGCGAAATTAATCAACGGAGAGAATTATTCGGTAAATATAGGTCCTCAAAACGGACATGCATTTGCAATTACGGGACTGACAAAAGATACGGTAACATTTGTCAATCCGTATGATACATCAAAACCGTGTACAATGACGTGGGATGAATTTGAGAAATTCGGAGTCAGTATGATAGCGAGTGCAAAGGTATAGAAAAAATATAATAATAAAGTATTGACCAAAACGGAAAATTTTATATAATAGTCTTATGAAAAAAATTTTAAGTATAATAAGTATAATAAGTTTAATAAGTTTAAGTTCTTTTTCTGTATATGCAGCTGATTGGGAAAGATATAATACAGGTTCGTATATAGATAATGCGAGTATTATACAGATAAAAGACGGCAGTTACAATTTCAGGTATCGAATATTAAAAGGGCAAAAAAGAATAGCAGAAGAGGAAATAGTTCCACAGGCAGCTTATGCGATATTAAATGCAAACATTGATTGTCAAAAAGGAATAATGTTCAATAAATCGATATCAATGTATGATGAGAATCATCAATTTTTGTACGGAAAGGAATATAAGCCGGCAGAAATAAGTAAAATAAGTATATTACCATATTCGGATGAAAAAATTTTATCTGATTACGTATGTACATATTTTATGAAAAAAGTATTAAAAACAAAGATACAAAAAGAAACAAAAATAACGAATGAAGATGTAGATTTATCCGGTTATATGGCGGAACTGCAAAGGTCAGTAAAATCGAGCTGGAATCCTGTTGAAATCAAAGAAAATGAGCAAGTAGTAATAATGTTCAGTGTAAATCGGGAAGGAAATTTAACGGGAGAAATAAAGATAGTTCAGTCATCAGGGAATAGAGTATTAGATGAAAGTGCGATACAAGCGATAAAAGATGCCGAACCGTTTTATCCGTTACCGAAGAGATATATCGGAAGCAAAATAGACGTTGAATTTACATTTGATTATAAAACATTAGAAAAGAAAAAGAAGAAGAAAAAAAGTAATTAAGAAGAAGAAAGACAAATTGCATCAATATCTTTTTCATTCATATTAAGTTCTTCGGACATTTCTTTCAAAGTGAGTTTAATATCCTCAATAGAAACTTTAGATTTAGAGCCGGTAGTTCTGTTTGCAGTTTTATTAAAAATATTAAATAAATTTCTAAAAGACAAATTATGTTCATCTTTAGATAGGAATTCAGCCAGTTCATCAAGTTTAGAACTATCTTCTTTTAATTCCTGTTCAGCGAGGGTGGCATTTTTATAATGACTGATAATAGTTTCTTTAATTTGTTTTTTATCGGGGTTAGGGACTTTAACTTTCAAAGCGAATCTGTCCAGCATAGCATTATCGAGAGTTTTTCCATTTGATAAAGCAGCTTTAGCGGTATCAATTTCCAAATTAGTAGCCCCAATAGTAATAACATTATCGCATTCAGCGAGTTTATCCGTAAATGCTTTTTTAAATTCATTCAATAAATCGTTGGAAAATTTTGAATTAGCACCTTTATCAACCATCATAACGGAGTCGATTTCATCAATAAAAACGATAATGCGTTCTTGTTCAGGTAATTTTTTACCTTCGGACTTAGCCTTATCAATAGCGGTTTGAATAATTTTTTTATCACCCGATTTTATAATATCTTCACCCAATAATTCAGTCAATTTTGAGTTATAGTTTTCCTGCATTTTGATAGCATCAGAGCAAATCTGATTAATCATAGCGTGGAGATTTTTAGCTGTTTCGCCGTGCCATTTGCTCTGCATTTTAGTAACATCCAGAGAAACGAATTTTGCATTAGGAATTTCTTTAGTAATAGCTTTTGCATAAGTAGTTTTACCGGTACCCGGAGGGCCGTATAAAAGGAGAGAACGAGAGCCGTCACCGCCTCTTTCTGAAATTTCGCCTGCTTTTTTTATCTGATTAAGAATTTCTGTTGTGGTATTTTCAAGGCTTTTAGGCAATGAAATATCGGAAATTTTTTTATCTTTAGATAAATCGGCATAAATATTATGAATTATTTTTTTAGGTTCTTCTTGAGAAAACATAGCCTTAATATCTTTAAAGTTGTTTTTAATAAACTTCAAAGATAAACCGCTGACAACAACAAGACCGACCATAGCGGCACAATAAGCACAATAAGCAATAGTACCGGCTTTTTGCCAATTATTCATATTATTTTGTTTAGCAGAATTATTATTTTTTTTGAATGAATCAGATTTAAGAGATGTATTTAATTGTAGATTTTGATTTTTTTGTATTTGATTAGAGTGAACAAAATTTTCAAACGGACTTTGATTAAGATTCAATTCTTGTACATTCTGCATAAAAAACACCTTATAGAAAATACCCTGCCGTATAGAAAACACAAATAAAAAAATAATTGCCTATTTATGATAAAATATTAAAAATAGTAAAAGAAAGCCGTCAAAAAACGAGAAGGGTAAATGTATAGGGATATGTGTTGATTGCCGACGGCGAGCAATTAAAAATTTTATAAAAACGAGGAAAGCATCACTCAATAATTTTAACTAATGTTTTAGTGCCGTTAAAATCCATAGCATACTGGTATATTTTACCGTTTTTATATTCTTTATTAACACCGAAAACAAAATTCATATTACTTCTTGTTGCGGGATGAGAGTCAATAATTTTCCATTGAAGTTTCTGCATTTTTTTAATAAAAGAAGCAGTATCTTTGCGTTTTGGTCTAAACACTTCATAGCAGCTTTTTTTAATATTAAATTGAGTAAGCTCAGCAATAAGAGTCCCGCAAACGGGGCAAACAGCCAGTTCAAGTTTTCTGTCCCGAAACTGATTATCCGAACTTAAAAAAACACGAAGTAAAGGCTCAATATTATGCCTGCAGCAAATTATCATAGTCCAATCCCCAATCTTAATTGTCTAACCATTACATTGACTTATAGCCTAAATTATTATAATTCATCATTAATTTTATTTAGTCATGTGAATTTGAAATCAAATTTTCTAACCAGTTAACATTTTTGATTTAATATTATCATACATAATCATTCCTTTATATATCTTTATGAAAGTTATTTACATTTCTTTACGTTATTATTAATAGAAATATTAATACATTATAATGTATAATTAAAATAGTAGATTAAAATAATAATAAAAAATTCCCCATTATGGAAACAAATCCAAAACGGGGAAATTAAAAGATAAAAGGGCAGAGAAATCCACCGATTTAGCGAACTCAATTACCATTTCGAAGTAAAATAAATGTAATACTTTTTTCAGCCTGAAATATTTATAAAAGAATTGACCTTACTCAATACTCAAATAACTACCTTCAGAGATAGTACAAACAACTATCTAAAAGCTGACTACTTTAGTCTAAGTTCCAATCTTATTCTCATAATAACATATTTAACATGCGTATCGTAATATTTAACACAAATTTGTTACATTTTTTAACAATAAAAAGGAGGAATAGAAATTCCTCCGAAGAAATACGAAAAAAGGATAAAATTTAAATTTTGTTTTCAACCATAGAAACCATATA
>CAJONH010000007.1 GCA_905235825.1 Candidatus Gastranaerophilales bacterium | reverse complement strand
GCATCATACAATTTCAGCCATTGTATTTTCTGATTAAACGTTTTGCATTTTTTCTTATCAATAATCCACGATTTATTTTTAAAATCAAATTTCAATGGAAGTTTTTCTCCTGTTTTTATATAGAACAGCTTTGCTAAATAGCGGGGATATTCTTTCTCATCCAAATTTTTGAGGAAGTAGTAATCCCATGGCGGATTTTCTATATTATCTTTTTTTAATATTTTTAAAATGCTTTTCATTTTATGTGTTTTTTTTAAATTCCATGTTCTACTTCCATATTATAGGAAATAAAACATGGAAAATCAATATATCAAATGTAGAACTTCCTTAAAATTTTTCTAATTGATAAATATAATAAAAAAATGAGGAGAATAATAGTGGCGGATATAAAAAAACAACTCGGTCAAAGAATTAAATATCTAAGAAAAAACAAAGGTTTAAGTCAGGAAGAATTATCAGAAATGATTGATTTAACGGCACGGAGTCTGGGGAATATCGAAACGGGCAGATTTTTTATGTCTTTATCCAATATAGAAAAATTAATTGATGTACTTAATATAGAACCTTATGAATTATTTGTATTTGATAAAGAACCGCAAAAAGATATTATTTTTGAAGATGTATTAAAAAAAATAGAAAAATTCAAAGATAACAATAAAAAGCTGTATGCTATATCTGCATTTATAGATAATCTCAGCTAAACAGATTTTTTGAAATTAATCACAAATAGACTCTTTACAAACACAATTTTTGTGATAACATACAAGCAAATAAGGAAAATAAAAATGTTTACAAATCAAATACGACGTTATATTCATAAAGGAGGCTTTACGGAGTAATCGTACGTTTTTGGTTGCAGTTTTATAAAAAGCCTTCTATGTTCTATAGAAGGCTTTTTTAGTATTAAATAACGGAAAGGTAAAAATAAATGCGACGAATTTTAACAACAATATTGACAAATACCCCGTTTGTCAAATTAAGAAATCTTATTTGGGGATTGTAGTACAAAATAAATAATAAAGGAAAATACAATGCCGATAAATAACATTACATCAAGTATAATATCAACACTCGGAAATAAGGAATCATTAGTTCCTATTATGATTAAAGACGGAGTAGATTCGGGAAGTTTAACTTATCATTCATATAAAGCGGGCGGAGCAATTGAAGGAAAAGACAGAGCTATTGATGAATTCGGAACACAAGCCATTTGGATTGGAGGTATTCCGTTTTATAAAAAAATGATTGATACAACAATATATAAAAAGGAAAATATACATCCGGGAGTTGATATAAGAGTAGTTGAAAATCCCGAATATGCAAAATGGGCAAAAGATAACGCAAAAGGGAAAATGCCCGATGACGGTTTTTTAAAAAAGTTAAAATTTTTACAGCCAAAAGAACAGACTGTTAAAAGTGCTATGAATAAAGCACTTGAAGACGGAGGAAATAAAGTTGATTATTTATATAAAACAAAAGTAGTTGCTGCGACAGCATTAACTCTGGGTTCTTTTTTCGCTCTTACAATGATGAAACAAAAAAATACAAAGGATAATGTAATTTATGAAATTAATAGTGAAAAGCAGTCAAAAAAAGTTTCATTTTCATCAATAAAAACAGAAAATAATCCTCTTTTTACGGATATAGCTGACTTTTCAAAAAAATCAAATAATAAACCTTCATTCAAAGGTTTGAACGATGTAACAAATTCAATATTGTTTAACCCCGTAAGTAATATGCAGGTTATTGATGCAGGTATTACTACTGCAAGATTGGGCTGTTCAAGAAATACAACGGAATTTATGGAGCATGCAATAAAAGAAGGCGGGTTCTTGTTTTTCTTGTATAAATTCGGAAAAATCGTAGAAAATAAAATTAATCAATACAGTTCTGACAAATTGGGAATACCGATAGATACGGAAATAGATGTTATAACCGATGAAAATTTAAAAAAAGCTCTTGATAATAAAAATATTTCAAGCGATGTTGATAAACTTCCAAAAAATGGAACATTGACTGAAAAACTTAATTTTATCATTAAAAATCCTGATAATATACTTGTTCAAGCTGCAAAAAAATCCAAAATAGTATCCGAAACCGTAGACAATAAAGGCAAATCGGTTGTAGATACTTCAAAATTCATAGATATGGAGAATATTGATAATCTTGCCCAAAATCTAAAAACAATTGAAGATAAATTTACAAAATCAGGAATTTCTTCGGAAAAATTTGTAAAAAATATGAAATATATGAAAATAGCTTCAGTCGGTGCAAATATAGTTACTTCCTGTGCTTTTTTAGGGTATCTTATTCCCAAAGCAGTATATAAATACAGAGAATTTAAAACGGGTACTACAGGTTTTCATGTAACTAATGATATAAAGAAAAAACAAAATGCCGCTTAAAAGCAAAAAAAGAGTGTTTCGGCACTCTTTTTTTGCAATTTCAAAGTTTTGTAAACAATACTATAGAACTAGTTCTATAGGCTTATATTTTTTTAATATTTGTGATATAACAAAATTGTAAATTAAAAATCGGAGGATTTTATGACAGTAGGTTCATTTGTATTTATGTTACATTCACATCTGCCATACTACAGAATGGCAGGGATGTGGCCGTTTGGCGAAGAAAATTTGTATGAATGTATGTCGGAAACATACGTTCCCCTGTTAAACGCAATTTCAGAATTGTATGAAGAGGAAGGAATTAAGGCTAAGCTGACTGTCGGTATTACTCCGATATTAGCCGAACAGCTTAATGATGAACATTTGAAAAACGGATTTGTTGAATACCTTGATTCCAGAATACGAGCTGTTTCAAGAGATTTAACAAGATATCCGGATCCGAAAGTTCCTCATTCACAGCACTTAAAATATTTGGCTAAATATTATTATGATTGGTTTAATCATATAAAAGAGTCGTTTGTTAATAAATATAATAAAGATTTAATAAGTGCCTTCAAAAAATATCAGGATTTAGGTTGTATTGAAATTACAACGTCAGGTGCTACGCACGGATTTTCACCGTTACTTGCTACCGATTCAAACCTTAATGCACAATTTAAAGTCGGTTCTGATACAACAAAAAGATTATTCGGAAAGAAAGCAAAAGGCTGCTGGCTTCCCGAATGTGCATACAGACAAGGTTATGAATATACGGGCAAAGACGGTCAGAAAAAATGGCGGCCGGCTATTGAAGTTACCCTTCAAAATAATGATATTGAGTATTTCTTTACGGAATCTCACGTAATTGAAGGCGGTAACTCGGTTGGAGAAAGAAGGGTAGTTGGTGTTTACGGTAATATAGAATATATTCCGCTTCCGCAAAGAGAAGCAACAGGATACGATACATTTTCCGCATACTGGCTTCCCGATGCACAGGTTGCTGTTATGGGAAGAAATGACAGAGCAGGTTTTCAGGTTTGGTCTGCTGCGGACGGTTATCCGGGGGACGGTGTTTATCGTGAATTCCATAAAAAAGATGATAAATCAGGCATGAACTATTGGAGAATTACATCTTCTACTACTGATTTGGGCGACAAAATGCTTTATGACCCCGTACTTGCAATGAATCAGGTAAATTCAAACTCAGACCACTATACAACTTTATTGTATCATTTATTAAATGACCATAAAAAAGCTACAGGTAAAGAAGGTTTGTTAATGGTTTCATTTGATACAGAGTTATACGGACACTGGTGGTTTGAAGGTATAGAGTTTATTAAACAGGTAGTAAGAAAAATTAATAACTTTATTCCTGAAATAGAAAGATGCACAGCAGGGGAATATCTTGAAAAACATCCGCCCGTTGATACAATTCAAATTCCGGAAAGTTCATGGGGTCAGGGCGGTCATTTCTATGTCTGGATGAACCACTTAACCGAATGGATGTGGCCGATTATTCACGGTTGTGAAAAACGTATAATAGACATTGTTTCTAAATACGAAAAAATTCCCGAAGATAAGTTGTTACACAGAGCATTAAATCAGCTTGCAAGAGAAAACTTGCTGCTTCAAAGTTCAGATTGGCCGTTCTTAATAACAACATGGCAGGCTAAAGATTATGCAACAGACAGATTTAGAGAACACGTTGATCGCTTTGAAAAAATAGCTGATATGATTGAAGCAGGTAATATCAATGATGAAGAACTTAAAAAAATCGAATCTATTGATAATTGCTTCCCTGTAATTGATTACAGAGTATACCTTCCGATTGAAGAAGGTGTAATTCCTCAACAGGAAGCTAAATTAGCACCTTTATACCAATAAAATTATTTTTCAAGTATAAAAGAGTCGGTTTTAAATATTTAAAACCGGCTCTTTTTTTATTACACAGACTTCGGCTGCTGTTTCAGTATGACCATGTTTAAAAATCGGCCGGTATTTGATATAAGTCCCTAAATTTTACAGTTTATTTATGTATGTTCTTGTGATAGGATAATTTATTATGAGTAAAAGTATAAAACAAATATTATTATTTAATTGTATAGCGATTTTATTGTTATCTATATGTATTGAATTTGGATTTTATGCATATTTCTGTAAAAGAATTTATAATATAAATCCATTTGTTCCCGTTTCACATTACAAAAAAGAATTTACAATATACCCGCCGCCTTATTTTGTTCCAATAGAACAATCTCAGAAAAAATATTCAAAGAAGCCGATTTTATTACTTGGAGGCTCGTACGCACAAGGTGAAGGATTAGATCCTTCCGAAACCAATTTTACGGCACAAATTTCTAAACTAACTAACAGATATGCATATAATTGGGGAATATCAGGACAAGGTGCCCCGGCAATGCTTGCATTGTTAAAAGATGAGCATAAAAGACATTTATTGACAGATTTACCCGAATATGTGATTTATCTTTATATGTTTCATCATATTGAACGCTGTACATATTGGCAGCATTATAATCTTATGAGAAAAGAAGGTTTAATTCCGTTTCAAAAATATAATTTTCTTTATAATTTTTATATTTATCAATATTTTAAAAACATTGAAGCCGATAAATATTTCTGGAATGATTTTAACAGAAGATATGATGTCTTTTTCAGTGTTTTAAAGAAAATGAAAGAAGAAAGCGACAATTTATTTCCAAAGAGCAAATTTGTGATACTTTTGTATTCCGATACAAATTATGATATTTGGGAAGGAATAATGGGGAAAAATAATGAAAATAAAGAAACGGTAAATCATCTTTTTGAAATTCTATATTCAAAAGATTTCAGGCATAAACTTGAAGATTTAGGATTTATCGTTATATCTACCGAAGAACTTACGGGAAGAAAAATGAATAAACCAAAAGACAGAGTAAAAAATGATCCTTGCCATCCCCATCCTTCCGAAAGTGCTTGGAAAGAAATATTACCTAAATTCGTTAAAAAATTGCATTTATAATTTAACTTTGCTGATAATCATATTTGCAGTATAATTATTGCCATTCATAATAAATATATAATTTAACAGATAAGGAGAATACAGCTAATGGGAAAAGTACTTGTAATAGGATGCGGAGGTGTTGCAAGCGTTGCAATTCATAAAATTTGTCAGAATGATAAAGAATTTCAGGAACTTTGTATAGCATCCAGAACGGTTTCAAAATGTGATGAATTAAAGAAAAAACTTCAAAATACAACTAAAACGAAAATTACAACGGCAAAAGTTGATGCAAATAATGTTTCGGAACTTGTTAAATTAATAAAAGACTTCAAGCCTGATGTTGTACTTAATTTGGCATTGCCGTATCAAGATTTAAAAATTATGGATGCATGTCTGGAAACAAAAGTTCATTATGTTGATACGGCAAACTATGAGCCGGAAGATACTGCAAAATTTGAATATAAGTGGCAGTGGGCATACAGAGAAAAATATGAAAAAGCGGGTATCACAGCTCTTTTAGGCAGCGGTTTTGACCCCGGTGTTACAGGTGTATTTTCTGCTTATGCACTTAAACATTATTTTGATGAAATCAATTATATTGATATATTGGATTGTAATGCGGGCGATCACGGCTATCCGTTTGCAACAAACTTTAATCCGGAAATAAATATTCGTGAAGTATCGGCAAAAGGTTCATATTGGGAAAACGGTAAATGGATTGAAACAGAACCTATGGAAATAAAGAGAGTATATAATTTCCCTGAAATTGGCGAAAAAGACATGTATTTGCTTCATCATGAAGAATTGGAGTCTTTAGGATTAAATATTCCCGGAATTAAGAGAATACGTTTCTTTATGACCTTTGGACAAAGCTATTTAACACATTTAAAATGCTTAGAAAACGTAGGTATGACTTCAATTGAACCAATAATGTATGAAGGTAAAGAAATTGTACCTTTACAGTTTTTAAAAGCTGTATTGCCTGATCCTTCATCATTAGGCCCCCGTACAAAAGGAAAAACAAATATTGGTTGTATATTTATAGGCAAAAAAGACGGAAAAGAACGCAAAATTTATATTTATAATGTATGTGATCATCAGGAATGCTATAAAGAAGTCGGCTCACAGGCTGTAGCTTATACAACGGGAGTTCCTGCAATGATAGGAACAATGCTTGTAATGAACGGAACATGGAGAAAAGCAGGTGTATTTAATATTGAAGAATTTGACCCTGATCCGTTTATGGAAGCTCTGAATAAATGGGGATTACCATGGAAAATAAGCGAAAATCCCGAACTTGTTCCGTAATAATTTAATTTTTAAATAATAAAAAAGCGAAAATATTTGTTTTCGCTTTTTTATTTTCAATTTAATTCAATACTATTCGACTACTGCAAGATTTAAAGTATAATAATTTTTATCAAAATCAGTAATAGCCCAGCGAAGTACATCTAAATTCATTTTTTTCAATTCACTTTCGACATATTCACTTGTCAATTCATCAGGTATTTTAATTTTTACTTCTTTTGTAGTAATCATTATTCCACCGTAACCGACTTTGCCAAATTTCTCGGTTGATCAACATCTTTACCCAAAAATTCTGCTATATAATATGCCAATAACTGCAATGGTACACAAGTTAGCACGGGCGATAAAATTTCATTTACGTGCGGTACTTTTAATATAACATCAAATAAATTATTTAATTCTTTATCTGAAGAAGAAGTTAACGCAATAAGTTTAGCATTTCTTGCTTTTGCTTCTTCACTGTTGGATAAGACCTTTTCATAAGTTATACCGCCCGGTACCATAATTGATAATACCGGCATTGTTTCATCAAGCATTGCTATAGGACCGTGTTTTAATTCGCCTGCAGCATAACCGGTTGCATTTATATAACTTATTTCTTTTAATTTTAATGCTCCCTCCAGTGCAGTAGGAAGATTAACTCCACGAGCAATGTATATGAAATTTTTATATGAAGAAAATTTCTTTGCACACTCTTGTATTGCAGTTGTATCGGATAAAATTTCTTCTATTTTAGTCGGAATTTGTATTAGTTCATGTTTTATATTTTTTAAATAGGAACTTTCAATACAGCCTTTTATTTCGGCAAGATGAACAGCCAGTAAATAGAATGAAATCAATTGAGCCGTATATGATTTTGTTGCGGCAACACTGACTTCAATACCGGCATTAACGGGAATTAAACTATCAGCAAGTCTTGCCATGTTAGAATCAGGTCTGTTTGTTATTATTAAAACATGAGCACCTTTTTCTTTTGCTTGTTTAATTGCAGTAATTGTATCGGCTGTTTCACCTGATTGTGAAACCCCGACAACCAGCGTTGAAGAATTAGTTGTTGTTTTTCTGTAGATATATTCGCTTGATGCTTCAACATCAACCGAAATTTCCGCAAAATTTTCTATGATATATTTTCCAACCATAGCAGCATGTAAAGAAGTACCGCATGCAATAATTTCAATTTTATTTAATTTTTTCAAAATTGATTTATCCAGTTTAACCTCTTTTAAATTAACGGGAGCATCTATATCGAACAGTTTGCCGTTTAAGCTGTTTCTTATTACATCCGGCTGTTCGTGTATTTCTTTGAGCATAAAATGCTTATACCCCATTTTACTCAATGCCATAGGCTCCCAGGGAAGTACTTCAACTTTTTTCTTTATTTCGTTACCCTTAACATCCGTAATTTTTACATTATCTTTTGTAATGACTGCTATTTGATTATCATCAAGATAGATAGCTTTTTTTGTATATTCTATAATTGCGGGAGTATCACTTGCAATAAAATTTTCACCTTCGCCTACACCAACGAGCATAGGAGCATGTTTTCTGGCTCCGACAATAATGTTCGGAACATCCTGATGCATTACACATATAGCATAAGCTCCCTGTAATTTTTTTACTGAATTTCTTACGGCAGCTTCCAAATCTTTTGTTTTTGAAAATTCGTCTGCAACTAAGTGGGCAATAGTTTCAGTATCGGTTTGAGAACGAAACTTACATCCTTTTTTTATAAGTTCTTCCCGTAATTCTTTATAATTTTCAATAATACCGTTATGAACAACAACAAGCCTTCCGCATGTACATGTATGAGGGTGAGCATTAACTAATGAAGGACTTCCGTGCGTTGCCCATCTTATATGACCAATCCCTAATGCAGGATGTTTAAGCTCATTTCTTTTCATTTCCAGTTCATTTTTCAGATTTATAAGTTTACCTAAGGTTTTATAAATTTTTATTTTTCCGTTATCTTGAATAGCCATGCCTGCAGAGTCATAACCTCTGTATTCAAGATTAGTAAGTCCTTGAAGAATAGTTGAAACTACATCTCTAAATCCTGCATAACCTATAATTCCACACATGTTATTTCCTTTATAAAACTTTAATATATTAATAATACTCCACAAAAAGAAGAAAAGATATTAAATTAATATTAAGATTAAGTTTTAATTTTGTGTTATAATAAAAATTGCCCGAGAAAATTTCGTGATAAGCCGAATGAAATGAGGTGTGAACGAAATTTTGGAGTGGTGACTTTAAAAAGTGAGCACT
>CAJONH010000006.1 GCA_905235825.1 Candidatus Gastranaerophilales bacterium | reverse complement strand
ATAATGCTTTTCAAATCCGCATGTATAGGAGGAGCTATAAGTCTGATAAGCTCAAGCTGCGGATATGAAGCCAAAGGCGGTGCCAAAGGAGTAGGAAATGCCACTACAAAAGCTGTTGTACTTTCATTTGTAGCAATAGTAATTATAGACTGCATTTTTGCAATTGCTTTTTATGTTTAATATAATGCTTTTTAAGCACGCTAAGAGGAAAAAATATGTCAATAAAAGTTGAAAATTTAACAAAAGAATTTGACGGAAGAAAAGTTTTAAATAATATTTCTTTTGAAGTTGAAAAAGGCGAAATTTTATCCATAGTCGGTTTCAGCGGTTCAGGGAAAAGTACTATATTAAAAATTTTATCGGGGCTTCTTGAAAAGGATTCGGGCAATATTACTATTGATGAAGGTGATATTGCAATGGTTTTCCAATATTCGGCATTATTTGATTCTCTTAATGTTTTTGATAATATTTCTTTTGCATTACAGGAAAGAAAAGAATACAAACATAAATATACAAAAGCTCAACTTAAAGAAATTGTTGCAAAAAGTCTTGCTACAGTCGGTTTGTCGGGAATTGAAGAAAAATTTCCTTATGAACTGTCGGGCGGTATGCAAAAAAGAGTGAGTTTAGCCCGTGCTATCGTTACAAAACCCGCCTTTATTCTTTATGATGAACCGACAGCAGGTCTTGACCCCGTTGCTTCTACAGTCATTGAAGATTATATTTTAAGATTAAGAGATGAAACAAAAGCTACATCCATAGTTGTTACTCATCAAATGTCAACAATTACAAGATGCTCGGATAAAGTAATAATGCTCTATGACGGTAATATAGTATTCAGGGGAACTCCCGAGGAACTTTGCAGAGGCGAAACACCCTATACAAAACAATTTATTACTGCGTCGATAGATGGACCAATGAAAGTTGCAGCTTCAGGTCTGATATAAAAATAAATAAAATCAGGGGTTTTATGCTTAAAACTGAAAAAAATCATATATTAGCAATAGTTTGTTTGATAATTTTTCTATTAATTACTTTCCCCTTTATGATTACTCATATTCCTCATTGCGACGAGAGTCAAAATTATATGGCCGCCCGTTTTATGACTGCTTCAAATTTTATTGATATATTAAGAAGCCACGGACATCCTATTTTATGGTATTTGATTATTATGCCGTTTGCAAAATTAAATTTTGCTTATCCTTATTCAATTTTAATAATAAATTATTTGTTTACATTTTTAGCTCTTGTCTTTATGTGGTTTAAAGCACCTTTTAACAGTGCATTAAAAATAACAATAACGTTTTCTTTTATGATGGTTTCTTATTTTGCTATTATAGCCAGATGTTATTCTATCGGTATTTTAGGATTATTTATTCTCGCTTATATGTTTAAAGAGCAGACTAAAAGACCTGTTTTATACTCGATTATGCTTGCACTTACAGCTAATACAAGTGCAATTGCCTGTATCGGAGTTACAGGGCTTTCTTTTTTATTCATTTATAACGTTTTTAAAGAAAAAACAAATATCAAAAGGTCAAAAATAAACCTATGTTTATTAATCTTATTTATTTCAGGCATTTTTACTGCCATACCGCATTTAACATACAATTTTCATTTAGCAGCCGAAAAATACTCTTTTGAAATATTTTTCTTTCCTTTGAAAAATAATATTACGTTTATAACAGCTTATATTGTTTCAATTATCCTAATTATATTTAACGGAATAAAAAGTAAAACTAAAGGCGGTGTACAGTCTGTTTTTTTCATTTTATATACCTTAATACTTCAATTACTTTTTATGACATTTGTTTATTGCTGTTTTCAACAGCACAATTATTTCTTTTTAATTTGGTTAATTTTTGCAGTATGGATTCAAAATTCATATCAGACTTATGAAATTAATTTTAGTCAATTATTATATCCGTTAATAGCTCTGCTTCTTTTTACTCCAAACGATTTATCTTTCAAAAACGGAAGTCCCATTGTATACGAATACGGACGAATTATGGAAAAAGACAGTTCAAATTATGATAATTCGGTTATTATGTTTGTTGATAATCCTGATAATATACTGTTTCAAATTGCTCCGTTTTTTATAAACAATCCTTCAGTAACACTTATGAACGGAAAAGAACTTTATTCCTATGAAATGAAATGGTTTATACCTGATAATGATGATATTAAAAAAATTGTTAAATCCATAGATAAACCCGTTTATATTTTTGCATCTAAAGATACAGATTTACCTCAATATAAGTTAGTAGAAAATTACAAAAATACAATTAAAATATACAGAGTAAAATAAACTATGCAAAAAAATTTTTTTTTAATAATATTTATTAATCTGATTATAATATTTTTAATTACGGAAGCAGCCTGTTATTTTTATAATGTAAGACATTACAAAAAAAAGCCCGCATATTCTTTGTTTAAAATTCAATCTTTTGATAAGGTATACGAAATGATAAAACGTGAAAAACTCCGTAAACCAATCGGATTGCAATATAAAAACAGACCGATATTGCTTTTGGGATGTTCTTATGCTTATGGTTATAAACTTGATAATAAGGAAACATTAGCATATTTGCTTTCCGAAAAAATGAAAAGACCGTTATATAACAGAGCATTCGAATGGAACTGGGGTTTAAATACCATGTTATATCAATCACGCAGAGAGGATTTTTATAAAGAAGTACCAAATCCCGAATATATAATTTATGTTTTTACGTCAGACCACAGGGAAAAAGCTAATTGCAGCAGTTTTGACCCCATTTTTCCTTATCCCTCGGTAAGATATATTTCAAAAAACGGAAAATTGGAAAAAGAAAAATTTCCCTTTCGATATAATCTGCACATGTTTAGAACTTATTCCGAATATAAGGTATACAAATATTCACAAGAATATCTCGATAATTCGGCAAATTCTTTTTTTATTCAAACAAAAAAAGAATTTGATAAACATTGGAAAAATTACAAATTTATAATTTTAATTTATGAACGTGATAAAGAGTATATAAAATCAGAACATAAAAATTGGGAGGAACTCGTAAAGCAGGGTTTTACGGTTATATCCACAACCGATTTAACGGGAGGTATAATGGATAAAAAAGAATATTTTATATCAGACAATTATCATCCAAGTAAACAGGCATGGAATGTAATTGTTCCGAATTTAATAAAGAAATTAGAAGAAATAAAATGAAAAAGAAAATATATATAATAATACTGAATATTTTATTATTGTTATTGCTTTTTATTGCAAACGAAATTTTTGCATATAAAAGTATTTTTTCGTCAGGTTTTATATTATTTCCCGATTATAAAAAATTTGAAAAATTAAAAGATGAATTTCTTATTGGTAATCATTTATATGTTAATTATGAGAAACCGGCTAAAGATAATCCTATATATTATAAAAATGACGGCAGAGAAGAAAACGGAAATGACTATAAAAAAAATGCAATATTACTTTTGGGCGATTCATATACTTATGGATTAGGCTTAACAAAAGAAGAAGCATTTTCTGCTCAACTTTCAAAATATACAAAACGTCCCGTATATAACTGGGCATTTTGTACGGAGGGTATTGAATATGCCGTATTGGAGTTAAAAAATAATCAAAATATTGAAAAATTAAAAAATCAAACAAAAAATAATCCATTAAAATATGTGATTTTAACATATACTTATCCTCAATTTGATAGAACTTACAGTATTAACAGGCAATACAGATATTTTTATTTAAGAAAATACGGACTTTTAGAAGGGCAAAAGTTTTCTTATTTCGATTATTTATACACTGTTTTATCCGTTAAAAATAAATTATATGTAAATTCTTTGTATAAAAACGGATTGCAAAAAAGTGTAATAAAATTAATAAAAAAATATATTAAAGAAATAAATAATGATATTCATAAAAATTTCCCCGATGCAAAACTTATTTTTTTAATTTATTCCGATAGTATTGACGTTATAGAACAGGCAGGATTGAACTCAAGCGAAAATGCGATTAATTCGTTAAATACCGGACATTGGAAAGACATGGAAAAAGAAGGTATAACAGTTCTTTCAACCGAAGAATTAATCGGTAAAAAAACGGAAATATCAGATATATTACAAAACGAAAGAACGGTAACAATACATCCTAATGCACAAATATGGAAGTTAATTATTCCTTCACTAAGTAAAAGACTTTCATTATAAAATACAACAGTTGTTATATTTCATTTAATGCTTCCGCTAAACGTTTTATGCCTGTTTTTATTGTATCCGAATCCGCATTTGTATAATTAAGCCTAAAAGTATTAACAGTCTTGGGATTTACATAAAAAGGATGTCCCGGAACAAAAGCAACTTTTTTTGCTATTGCTTTATCAAATAATTGCAATACATCTTTGCCTTCTTCAAGAGTTACCCAGGTAAACATACCGCCCTGAGGTCTTGTAAACTTAACGTTTTTCGGGAAATATTCTTCCATCGCACCGACCATTGCACCAGCCTGCTCTTTATAAAGATGTTTAATTTTTTCGATATGTTTATCTAAATCGTTGTTTGATAAATAATCAGAAATCAAATATTGACCGAATATATTTGAATGCAAATCTGACGCTTGTTTTGCGGTTTCAAGCATTTTAATTATTTCTTTATTTGCAATAATGTATCCCAGCCTCATTCCGGGAGTTACGATTTTCGAGAAAGAACCTAAATAAATATTTTTCTGTGTAAGATTTAATCCTATATAAGGAATTCTTTCACTATCTTCAAAACGCAATTCGCCATAAGGGTCATCCTGAATTAAAATCATATCCTCGTCTTTTATGACTTCAAAAACTTTTTCTCTGTTTTCTTTTGTATAGGTTAACCCTGTAGGATTTTGGAAATTGGGAATTAAATAAGCAGCTTTCGGCTTATAAGTTTTCATTGTATTTTTTAAATCTTCAATATCAAGCCCGTCTTCATTGAGTTTTGTTGTTACGAAATGAGCTTTATACATGCAAAATACCTGCAATAAACCCAAATATGAAGGTTTTTCAACCATAACATTGTCGCCTTCATTTATAAAAACTTTACCGATTAAGTCTAAAGCCTGCTGAGAACCTGTTGTTATTATAACATTATCTATTGTTATATCCATGTTCCAAAGTTTTTTGTATCGATTAACAATATGTTCACGAAGACTGTCCAAACCGCAGGTTGTGGAATATTGATATATTTTTGCACCGTACATATCTGCAATACGATTCATCGAAACCTTTAACGCTTCCTGAGGGAATGAAATAGGATTGGGTAAACCTCCCGCAAAAGAGATAATATCGGAACTTTGCGTGACTTTTAAAATTTCTCTTATAAATGATGATGGAGTATTTTTAATTCTTTCCGAGTAAAATTTTTCAAACATATTCCGATTTCCGCTTCTTTTACTAATTCCTACAGCTTGATTTTAGCACATTACAGAGCTTACCGCAACTTTAAAATATACTTAGTTAAAACCGATTATGTTTGGACGGAATTTATTTTCCGTAAATAACTTGAATTATATCATCTTCCAAACGCTTTATTTCAGATTGTTTTTGCGTAAAATTCTGAATTAATACGGCTACAGCATAAGTATGACCGTCTTCGGATTTTACATATCCCGAAATGGCACTGATATTTGATAAAGAACCTGTTTTAAGCCATGCTTCTCCCCTTAAATCGTATAATCTGTTGTAAAGGGTTCCGTCACCTGCCTGAGCCATATATTCTCTAAATTTTTCAAATCCGCCCATTTTATAAAGTTTTGCCAGAGCTGTTGTCATCCAATCGGCATAAAAAAGATTATTTCTGGAAACTCCGCAGCCGTCTTTTATTATTATGCCGTCGGTATCAATCCCGTGCTTTTTATAAAATTCATTAAACATAATGCCTGCAAGATAATCCGTTCCCGTTGCTTCAAATTTCTTTGATGCTGCAACTTTATAAACTGTTTCCGCCATTAAATTATTACTGTATTGCAGGATAGGAGCTATAGTTTTTGAAATGGGATTTGAAATTTCGGTTAATAATTCCGCATTATCGGGAACAAGTTTTGAAGCATAAGCCGTATTTGTTATTTGAATTTTAGATTCATCGAGTGCCTGCTCTACATTATATATAAAGTATTTTCTCATATTGCTTACAGGTATATTAAAGGACTTTGTTTTATTAACCATACCATAGACTTCAACCACATCGGGATTTATCCAGTTATATCTGCTCATATCAAGATTGTCAATTGTTGAATCGGATTTTATATAACTTATTACGGACATAGGATATTTTGATTTTGTATTTACACTCATCA
Source organism: Candidatus Gastranaerophilales bacterium (assembly GCA_905235825.1). Lineage (GTDB taxonomy): Bacteria > Cyanobacteriota > Vampirovibrionia > Gastranaerophilales > Gastranaerophilaceae > Avigastranaerophilus. Next base: position 29,410 of record CAJONH010000006.1, on the reverse strand, counting down.
TTCCGTTTGATGAAGGTGATAAACTGACCGCAATCACATTTCCGTCCAAATTATAAGAACTTACTTTCGGTGTATACGGGCTTATATCATCATCCCACATCCAGCCTTGAGAAAACTCTTTTTTATCTATTATGCTGTCGTCAAAATATAAATTTTTAAACGAGGTTCTTCCCTGTGCTTTTAGTTCGTTAAAAGCCGATTTAAGCTGAATTGTATTAAGCATCGGGTCTGCACCTAATTTTATATACAAATCATCTCCGAATTTATAAAATTGAGTTTTAAATTCATAATCATATCCTAATGTGTCAAGTGCAGCATAAGTTGTAAAAATTTTTAATACTGAAGCAGGATGTAAAAGTTTTTTTGCATTATTTTGATAAATTACATTACCTGAGTCCGCACTCCTTACCGAAACCGCCAATGTTGCAGTATCCGTTAATCCCGAACTTTTTATCAGTTTATCCATTTTTAAAGAGGACATCGCAAAACCGGAGTTAACGGTTAATATTAGTGTTAAAATAAGCAGTAAAAATTTTTTCATTATATCTCCATTATTTTGTATTCGGACTTTGTATCACTTAGAATAGGCATTTTTTGCCTGTATTCTTTCATTTCATCTGTATTAATTTCAGTATAAAGTGCTTTTTCTTCACGGGCAAGTTTTGCAATAATTCTTCCACGATAATCACAAACCTGTGAATTACCTGAAAAAGCATATTCGTCATTTATTTTTCCGGTCAAACAGCTTGAAATATAATACATTTGATTTTCTATTGCACGGGCATGCAATAGAGTTTCGTATTCGTCATAAAATCCTAACGGCCATGCCGCCATATTAACGACAAAATCAGAACCTTTAAAAGCATATAATCTGAACAGTTCGGGAAATCTTATATCAAAACAGGTTGAAATTCCTATTTTACCTATATCAGAGTTTACAATTAAACCTGTTGTACCTTCTTCCAAGTATACACCTTCCGATTGCCCACGATGAGAAAAAAGATGATATTTATCATATACAGCTTTTAATTCTCCTTCCCTGTTGAAAATCAAGCAGCTGTTTCTGTCTTTTGTTCCTTCACGACGAAGAACCGAACTTCCGCCTATAACATTTGAATTATATTTAGTACTTAATTTTTTTAAAAAGTCATAGGTTTGGGATGAATATAAGTCTTCGGAATATTTATTAAAATTTGTACAATCCCAGCCTGTTGTCCATAATTCGGGCAATACAATCAAATCAATGTCAGACTTATTTTGCTCTAAAATAAGAGCATCTATCTTGTTTATATTTGCCTGTATATTTCCTGCAGCCGCTTCCAATTGCACCACGATTAATTTGATTTTCATAATAAAATTTATTAAAATGTCTTTTTAACAACAGCTGCAAGAGCTTTTAAATCCCTAAACAATTCTTCAAATTGTTCCGGATATAAAGACTGGGCTCCATCACAAACAGCCGTTTCGGGCGAGTTATGAACTTCTATAATTAAACCGTCTGCACCTGCCGCTACTGCTGCCTTTGACATAGGAGCAACTTTATCTCTTAATCCCGTAGCGTGGCTCGGGTCAACAACAACAGGCAAGTGGCTTATTTTTTGAACAACAGGTATTGCACTTATATCGAGTGTATTTCTGGTCATGTGTTCAAAAGTTCTTATACCTCTTTCACATAAAATAACTTCACGATTTCCGCCTGCCATTACGTATTCTGCCGACATCAGCCATTCTTCGATAGTTGCACTTAAACCTCTTTTTAATAAAACCGGTTTTCTTATTTCCCCCAAACTCTTTAATAAGTTGAAATTTTGCATATTCCTTGCACCGACCTGTAAAATATCAACATACTTTAAGAACATAGGAATTTGAGAAACTTCCATAACCTCTGACGTTACAGCCATATTATATTTATCGGCAGTTTCTTTCAGAATTTTTAATCCTTCTTCACCAAGTCCCTGAAAAGAATAAGGTGAGGTTCTGGGTTTAAACGCTCCTCCTCTTAATATTTTTACACCGTAACTGCTCAATTTTTTTGCGGTAGCATCCATTTGGTCATAAGTTTCTACAGTGCATGGACCTGCTATCATACCAATATGACCGCCGCCTATTTTTGTTCCTTTTACATCAATAACAGTATCTTCTTCTTTAAATACTCTGCTGACTAATTTATATGGAGAAGAAATTCTTATTACTTCTTTTACTCCGTCCAAAAGCTCAATATCACGTTTATCAATCATTTTGCTTCCGACAGCACCAATAACGGTATGTGACTCACCTTTTGATACATGAGCATCAAATCCGTATTGCTTAATAAATTTTATAACATTTTCTATGGTATTTTCAGCCGCATTTTCCTGCATTACAATAAGCATAATTATTCCTCTCTCTTAACAATATTATTATATAATGTAAAAAAATTTAGTGAATATATAATCTTTTAAAAATGATATAATTATAACTGTTAAAGTAAAATGAAAAGAATTTAAAATTGTTCAAGTTATTTCAAAAAAAGAAAAAATATATAAGCTGTGACCTTATTGAACACGGACTTGATTTTTTTACTGACAGTATAAATTTTTGCTGCCGCATACCGCCTACGGATAAGGGATATAAAAAAATCATTGATAAATATTACGGCGAATTAATAGACTGGAAAAAATTTTTTGCAATAAAAAATCAATACAGAAAATCAATGCAAAAAGGAAATATAATTCCCGAATGCAAGAACTGTATATATTTAAAAGAACAAGAATGGGATAATGAAGATTACATATCCTTTATTAATTTTAACAATTGGACTATATGTAATGAGCATTGTATTTATTGCCGGCTTAATGATGAAGACAGACCTCATCAAAAACAGTATAATGTCTATCCTGCAATAAAAGATATGGCAGAGCAAGGATATTTAAGAAAAGGCGGTAATATCACGATAGCAGGCGGTGAACCATCTGTCGCACCGGAATTTGATGATTTAATTAAACTTTTTATTGATTATGATTTATCAAATATTCGTGTTTTAACAAATGCAACTAAATACAGTAAAATTGTAGAATGCGGAATAAAAGAAGGCAGAGTTAATATCGTTGTTTCTGTTGATTCGGGAACAAGAGAAACTTTTATTAAAGTAAAAAGGTACGATTTTTATGATAAAGTTTGGGAAAATGTAAAAAAATATGCCTCCGTTCAGCCGCAAACCGATAGAGTTAAAACTAAATTCATTTTAATTCCTTATGTTAATGACTCACAAGAAGAAATAACAAAATGGATTAATAAATCAATCGAAGCCGGTGTAAAACACATTGCTTTTGATGTTGAAATGATGTGGTATAACAAAAATAAAGAAAATATTCCTTCTTATATTATAGACCTTGTTAAATTTACTATTGATTTAGCTAAGCAAAACGGGCTTAATGTCGAACTTATTGACAGAGGTTATATTCTATCTCAAAAATAAAAACGGGCGGCATTGCCGCCCTTAATGGTTTAGTTTTGGTTAGTTATAATTAAGTAATTAAGTTATTTTTGTATGATTATTAAAATAAACAACCCAGTGTACCTATTACCGCACCTGCAATTGCACCAACAGGCCCGCCGACAACGGCACCGGTTGCAGCACAAGCACCTATTCTGCATACATTGCCTGCAACTCTTTTGAGTCCTGTTATTTTGTTCGTTTCATCTAAATCGCACATTTCCTTTAGTACATCTTCCTGAGTATACGTCTTATCTTCAAAACTTACTTTAAAGCCTCTTTCAAAAGAAGTATCAAGATTATCTTTAATTAATTCTTCCAAATCCACATCGGCATTTGATTCAATTAACTGTCTTGCTACGGCTCTCAGTTGTGTATCATCATCACCGTTTGTCAATTGTGCATATCTGTCCTGTTTTGACATTTCTTCAAGCAATTTACCGTATTCTTTCATTGCCTTTCCTTCTTTTCCGTTTTCTATATACGAAATAAGATTGGAAATTTTCTTATTAATTGCGGCATCACGTCCCGCTTTTGCAACATTGTATGCTTCACGTCTTTGATTGTATCCGTCTTTTCTGTCTAAGAATTTTTCATCAAAAAGACTTGCTGATGTTATTTGTCCGCCTGTTGTCAATGCTAAAGAAGAAGAACCCGTACCTGAAAAATAATTCGGATTTTGAAAAACCGATGTTGATTTATCTATTCCCGTAAAATAGTTACTGCTTACTGTCATAACCAAACCCCACTATCATTATTAAACTTTACTACCCACATTTATATAAAAACATTTGCAATATCAAAATTGACTTAAAAAGTTTTTTACTTAATATATGTTAACAATTATACAGTTATAAAATTATAAAATTTAATTTTCAAATTTAACTATTAATAATCAATCAGGATAATGACACAAAATCAGATTTTTGATAATATAAAATCATAGTAAGTGAGAGAACATGAAAAAGCTGTTTTTTTATATAATATTAAGCATTTTTGCCATTTCGGGAATTGTTTATGCAGAACAAAATTATTCATATTCAAATTATACATATTCAACTCCTCAGACATATAATTATAAACCTGCCGAAACAGTAAGTTCAAAAGAAAAAATATTATTTATTCTTGATTTATCAAACAGTATGAATGAAAAAATCGGAGGCAGAACAAAACTTGATATAGCAATTTCTACATTAAAAGAAACTCTCCAGCTTATACCGCCTCATGCTGAAGTCGGGATGCGTGTTTACGGACATAAAACAGGTTTTACACCAAGACAGGGCTGCACAGCAAGTCAATTAATTTCCCCTATAGCAAAAAATAATGCGATAGGTATATATGCAAAACTGGGTTCGCTTAGTGCCGTCGGCTGGACTCCGATAACTTATTCTTTAAAGCAGGCAGCATATTTCGATTTTCCGCAGGGTGATTATAAAAAAAGAATAATTCTAATTTCGGACGGCGGAGAAAATTGCGACGAAAGTCCTTGTGAATACATTATAAATCTTATGAAGTATCGTGATGATATAAGAATAGATGTTATTGCTCTTGCAATCGGTGATATGGATGCGAATAATCAACTGAAATGCGTTGCACTTGTTACATCGGGCAAATTTTATAATGCAAATGATGCTTCCGATTTAAAAAACAGTCTGCAAGACTCTTTAAATCTTCAAAAAGAAGTATCGGGTGTTATTATAAAACAATAAATTATTTCATCATAATTTCAATATGATTTTATTTGCTACAGGATTTATTATCGAGTATAATAAGTAACATGGTAAAGAATAGCACAGATACAATAAAAGAATTAATTCAAAAAATTGTCAAAAGTCCTAATGATACTGAAAATTACATAAAACTTTCCAGTATATACTTTAATAATGGTGACTATGAACTAGCAGCAAATGTGTATGACAGTCTGCTGCAGTTTGAACCTTCAAATTATGTTGCATTGACTAATCTCGGCAATATTTTTTATTTTAAACGTGACTTTATTAAGGCTGTAAACTATTACTCTCGTGCTGCAAATCTTGAAATTGATAACTTAACTGTTTATTTTAATTTGGGTAATGCCTATGCCGAGCTTGGCGAATTTAAACAAGCTATGTCGAATTACATTAAGGCTCTTAATATGGATAAATCAAATTATCAGGTTTATTCCGCTATAGGTATGCTGTATCAGGACAGACAAAATTATAATGAAGCTCTGATGTATTATGAAAGGGCATTAAAATTATGTAATTCAATACCCGATAATTATCTAAATATTGCTTTTGTGTTAATGAAAATGGGAGAAAATTCCAAGGCGGCCGAATATTTCGGTAAAGTTTGCGAAATGGAGCCGGCTAACCCTATTTATATGCTTTATTGTGCAAATGCAAATTCTGCCGCTAAAAATTATAAAAAGGCTAATGAATTATTTAATAATGTTATAAAAAAACAACCGAATAATTATCAGGCTTATTTATGCTTTGGAATTTCATTATATGAACAGCTGAATATTGAAAAAGCGGTTGAAATGTATAACAGTGCCATTAAAATTAATCCCGATTTGGTTAATGCTTATATGCTTTTGGGCAATCTTTACTTTAGCGAGCATAATTTTGAAAATGCAGTTTCTTTATATAAAAAAGTTATAGAACTTGAACCTGTTAATTCAAACGCATATACAATTTTGGGCAACACCTATGTTATGTTAAAGGATCTTCGCAGTGCTATATCCTGCTATAAACAGGCGATAGATATTGATATTGAAAACGATGAACTTAAACTTATATATATAGAAATTATTCAAGAGTTTATCAAAACACGAGAGGATAATACGGAAGCAAATGCAGCCATTCACTAAAAATATTGTACCTGCCGAAAAAGTAATATCTGTTTTATCGTATTTTACTATGGGAATAGCCGGTCTTATTTGGGTTTTGATTGCTTACTTTCTTAATAAAAGATTAAAAAGGTTTTTAATGTATAATGTGGTTCAATCTATGATTATTTCAGTTTTTTTAGCAATTTTTAATATTATTTTAAAAATTATTTTGAAAATAATTACCTCAATACCATATTCAAGTAAAATAGGTATTAACATAATAATGTTTTTACAACACAGATATAATGTGTTAGGACTTTCGTTTAACATTTCGGAAATTCTTGTGTTTATTCTTCTGCTGTATATTACAACCGGTATTATCTTCGGCAGAATTTCATATATTCCGATATTAACAAAAATAATGAAAAAGACGATGAACTCTTATAACTAATCTAATAAACCAACTTCTTTTGCCACTTTACGAAAATTATTTTTCTCTTTCATATAAAATTGGAGTAATTCTTCATCACTTGGCATTTTTACCGTTTCATTCGTATTATTTTCAAGTGCTTCTGCACGTCTGTCGCAGACATCTTTTATGTCTTTCAGTTTATTAAAATCAAGTGATTCCGGAACCAAATTTTTATAGCCCAATTCCTCAATTGTTTTAAAACCTTTATCCCTTCTGTTTCCGGTCAAAGATTTTTTTCTTTGGTCTAAATATAAATCAAAAGTATAATTATTAAATTCTTCCTTTATTTTAGGGGTAGTACAATAAGCATTATAATATTTTTTTAAGATATCATACTTTTTTAAAGGCGGATTTTTATTATCTTTTATTTTATAGCAAATATCTTCTACCTCTTTCAATTTTTCTATATTTGCATCAATTATTTGAATTTCCCCCTGAAATCCGTTAAACTTATTTCTTTCCTTCTTTGTTTTGCCTTTAGTATTTATTAATTCATCATTTGTCAAATCAATATTGACGTGTATTGCTAAATAGCCCGATTTTGACTGTTTTTTATCATATTCGGCATGTGTTCTGTCTGCAAATGCTTTAAGAGGCTTTTCCGAAATATATTCATAATATTCCATATCTTTTTTACTTAATTCGGGACGTATATTTTCAACAGACGTAATATTCAGTTCATTGTTATCCGAGGCTTTTTTTAATGCATTTAAAACTTTTAATACAGTTTTGGGATTTGAATCATTTAAAACAATTCTTCCGCCTACAACATCGTTTGTATAATGTCTTATACCTTCAATTGACTGTGTATCAATATATGCACCCTTTTCGTCACAATGCTCGTTTTTTGTTACGGATTTAAGATTTGACAATATTTCAGCCATAGCTTTTCTCTTAGGCTTATCGGAAGAATATTGTATCGACTTATCTTTTTCTAAATCTTTAACAATTTCATTTAAAAAGAATGCTTCATTTTTATATGGAGGTACTTTTCTTTCGGTTATTATGTCATTCATTAATACTCTGGCTCTAACTACGGCTTTTTCCTGCGTAAAATCTTTTTTGGGAGTATAGTATAAAAAGAGCTGCTTTGCTATTTCTTCATAAAATTTATCGGTTTCATTTTCAGCAATTTTTCCGTATTTCGAAACAACTTTTTCTTGGATGCTAAGCGGTTTTTTCCTTCTTACTTTTATTGAAACAGGTTCTTTACCGGGTTTTGCTCCTTCATTAATTCCATCTAAATATTTATGCAGTTTTCTATCCAAATAATCTTCCGCATTTTCGGCATTTTCATATATTTGTTCACATTTATCCATTCTTGGTGCAAATTTCATATTTGCACCTTCTAATTTGCCTCCCTTAAATGAAAATGTAACCGTATCTTTAGATAGAGGAGCTAAATTAGGATAACTTATTCCATAACTGTTTTTATATTTATTTTCATTATCTGTTTGAAAAGTTCTGAATACAGAACTTATATTATTCATTGCATTTATAATCATAACAATCGTTATAAATAGCATAAATAAATTTTTTGCGTTAAAAAAAATAAATATTAAGTTATTTTACAATTTTGGATAATCCTATAGGATTGTCTATATTTCGTTTTAACATCGCTGCAGATTCAAGGGCAAGTAATTGAAGTATTATCAGTGATGAAAAAAGAAAATTAATTTCACTTTTAGTTTCTATCTGTATAAAACCATTTTTATCCACATCTTGAATGGGCAGAGCAGATAATATTATGAGCGTATCAGTTCTAAAATGATTATTTATTTTCATTAATACATCAATCGTAAACTGAATATTTTGACTGTTCACCAATACAATAAGGGCACATTTTTTGTTTAAAATTGCTATATGTCCGTGCAAAAACTCTCCTGTCGGGTATGCTGTTGTATTTATATAAGAAGTTTCTTTTATTTTTAAAGCACCTTCTTTTGCCAGAGGATAGAATAATCCTGAAGCAAGTATTGCTGCATTATCGTAATTAATAAGAGTTTTTGCATATCGTTTAACGGTATCTCTGTTTAAAAGTGCATTTTTCATATATTCAGGTACATTTAAAAGTTCATCCATATATTTCATAGATGGAAGCTCTTTATTTTTCATTATTTTTATTGCGGTTAAAAACAGACAAAATAATTGAGCTGACATAGTTTTTGTTGATGATACTGCTTCTTCATCACCTGCATTTGTATGTATTCTATATTTTGAATTATTCCACAGTGTTGAATTTTTTACATTTGTAATAACCAATGTTTTATCGGTTGTTTTCTTTATTCTGTTTAAAGAAGTATTAGTGTCTGATGTTTCTCCCGATTGAGATATAAATATGTACAGTGTTTCTTCATCAGTATCAAAACTGTCCGCAAGTACAACTTCGCTTGAATAATATGCCTGCGAATTTATATGGACTTTATTTCTTAAAAAATCTGCTGCAATTGCTGCACTATGGTATGAAGAACCGCTTGCAATCAGTGCAATTCTTTTTATATTATCGGGAAGCTCAATATTTATTGAATAGTCTTTATTTACATATTTTTTTATCAATTCAAATATGATATCGGGCTGGTCATATATTTCCAATTCCATTTTATTTTTTTGTGTTTGAGTTAATTTATTTATAGTTTTTTTAAAAAAATTCATACATTTAAAACCTTGTTCTATAGTCTTTTAAAACATTTTTTGGGCTTATTACGCCTGTATCAAAAAGCAGTTTTGTCTGTGCTTTATTATATTCTATCATATTTTTAATTAAATTTAAGTTTGATTTTACTTTTAAATTTTGAGAAGCAATCACATCTAAAAATGTAGCATCTCCTGCTTTCATATTTTCAAGCGATAAATCAAGGCTTACGTCTGCCGCTTCAACTTCTACTTTTGCCGCATCAATCTTTTTCAAAGCATTTAAGGAGTCATAATAAGAATTCAAAATATCTTCTTTTATTTGACGTTTTAAATTTTCCAATTCAATTTTCTTTTTCTTTAATGCGGCACTATCAGCTTTTATTTGAGTAACAGTACCCGCAAGCATATTTTTTCCCAGAGATACCCTTACATCAAGTGATATCGTGTTACTGGGGGAGAGTCCAGTATTTTTAGTTCCGACATGACCGTTTTGATACATTATATTTATTGCAGGTATTATATCGGTATAATTTGCACTTCTGTTTGCCCTGTATACATTTATTTCAGCTAATTTTGCTTTTATGTCTTCTCTTGATTCCACTGCTTGTTTATATAATTTTTCAAGATTAAAATTCTCATTAACAAGTTTCCTTTTATCTACCTCAATTTCATAAGGATATATCGGAGTAAAAATATCTATACCTATTACGTTAGCCAATTTTGCCTGTTCCAATCTGAACGTATTAACAGTGTTTGTATATTCCTGCTGAGCTCCAGCTACTTCCGCCTGTGCTCGTTTTACATCATATAACGTTCCTATTCCCGTTTCAAATCTTGCTTCGGTATATTTAAGCTGTTCGACCCTGTCATATAAATTAATTTTCTGCACTTCTATCTGCATTTTACTGCTTAATAAATCATAATAGGCATTTACGGTATTTAGTATCGTTTCGTCTTTAGTATATTCAAGATTATATCTTGCAGCTTTTAAAATATTTTTTGCGGCAGCCGCATAAAAAAAGTATTTGCCTTGATTTATAGTAGACCATTCCATAAAAAAGAAACTCTGAATGGGAACTTCATGCTCTGATGCCGCTAAAATACCGCCGATTAAGTATTTACCCGTTAAATTACTTATATCATAGTTATAGTATAATTCCGGTAATATTTGTACAATAGCATTTTTATGCAGCCAAAATGCGTTTAAAACATCAGCATCACTGATTTTTATCTCATAATTACCTTCTAATGCCAGTTTTATGCATTCATACAAATCTGTATAAACAAATTTTAATCCGAGTTCTTCTTCAAGTTCATAGTCTAAAATTTCATATTTTTCTATGTCGGAAAGTGTCTTATTTCCTTTCAATCCGTCTGAAATAAATTTGTAGCTTTTATTGTCAAAATATAGTGAATATGCTTCTATATAGTCTTTTACATCCGCAAAGCAAACTGATTGAAAAAATATAAAAATAATAATTAAAATAATAATTTTCATAAGAAAATTATCTTATATTTAAATATTTATTTATCTTAGTCTATCGTCTAATTTTAAAGAATACATAAAAACAGGCTGTCCGTTTGGACAGCCTGTTTTTTATGAAATTATTACATAAGCTGCATGTGCTGCTGAATAATACCTCTGTTTCTAAATTGATCTTCCTGCAAGAAGTTTTCATTGACATCAGCTTCATAAGCTGCAAGTCTTGCACTTCCATCACCGATACCATAAGCATCACCGGCGACATGCGACCTTACTGCGTGAGTTGTATTATCGTTCATTAAACCGAGAACTTTTTGAACATCGTCTTTATTGAAGTTTGCAATTCTAAGCCGGTTTAATACAGCATTTCTTTTGGCTTGTAAATCGTCAGGACCTGCATAGTAGACATCATCCAATAATTTTTTCCAAACAGGGTCTTTTTCATTGAATTTTGCGTATGTTGTACCTGTTGTGCTTGATGCACCCGAAGTTGAACCTGTTTCTTTTACGTCAGTGCCAAATGCATTCTGTGCAATTGCTCGTGCTTTATTTTTTTGTTCTGTTGTAAATGCAGCCTGTAAATCAGCTGAAATATCATCTCCGTTTAAACCAAGAGCTGCCCAGCCTTCTGACAATTCAGATTCGGTTTCAGTCAAGGAAATACTTGAAGCTAAAACTTCCTCTAAATCTGTAGTACCTGAAATTTCACCTTGAGCAAATCTTCCGACACCTTCATCTTTATCAGTAAAATTATAGTTTGCATCTAACCATTCAAGCGTATCTAATGTTTGATAGCCTGCACCCGATAATGTTGCACCGCCTTTTACAACATCAAATGTACCTTGTAATATGTTACCGGTTTCAAACATATTTCCGTTAGCCTGATAGCTGTTCAAATCCATATAATCACTGCCTGATAATATTTGACCTGCATCATTTATTACAGTTTGCGATTTTATTGTTCCATCTGCATTAAGTTCTGTTTTTACGGCTCTTAATTTTCCTTGTCTGCCGTCACCTAAATTAACACCATTCGTAAATGCGTTATTTAATTCGTCGGCATCGACTTTGCCTGCACCGTCAGAACCCTCAGCTGAAGTATCAATTGCCATCATTTCAGCCCAGCCGTTTTCTGCACCAAGGAATTCCATCTCATTTGAAATATCTTCATTTTCATCAAGGTCAAGGAAGAAATCAATTCTGACATTCGGTTCAAGATTAAATCCGATTGGGTCGGTACGTTTAGGTTGAACATTAGCAAGTTCTGCCTTTTTAATAGCTAACTGACCTTCTTTATCCGAAATTTGACTACGCAATGTATCATTTGAGTTATTTAGTACTTCTAATGACGAAACTAAATTGGTAATAGATGTAAACATGTATTGTGCTTTTGCCATTTTTTGGGCTGCAGATGCCATTTTTTCGGCATATTCACCGCCTAAACCTCTCAGTGCAGTCATTAAGTTTGATTCAAAAGTAGTATAAGGCTCAGTTCCGTCATAATCGGCAACTTGTGATTCAACTGTTTGTTTAGCTCTTTGTTTATATGATTCTTCTAAACCTTCAACTTCATCAATTGCATCTTGAACAAGTTTTGTTATTTGTGCTTTCAAATCCTTAATTTGTGAATCAATAGACTTTGTGCTTGATATATTGAAGTTTAATTGATCTGTTAATTGAGATATTTGACCTTCTAAAGCTGCTATTTCAGGAGATGAAAGTGCTGCTTCAGACATTTTGGTAATAAATTTAGAGTAAATATCTTTTGCTGCCTGGTCATGTCCATAAGGAACTTCAAATTTATCGCTGTTTGCCACATTTTTGATACCGGTATCACCAAATGCACCTGCGATTATATCTACTATCTCGCTTCTTGTAAAACCTTTTCCGGCTAATTCATCTAATACACCGGCATCTAAAGCCTGACCCAATGCAACAAGCCCCGGATTATTTGCAGCTTTGTATTTATCTCCGGAAGTTTGACCCGTAACAGGAAATCTTCCTTGCAAATCTAAAATTGCTGCTTCTTTTGTCATTTGAGGCTGACCGCCGCTTGTTTGACCTCTTACCTGAAACATAGTTGCAACCGTATCTCTTGTATTTGAATAAGATGAAATTAAATTATAAATTTCATCAGCAGTATAATTTTCTTTTGTCAGGGCAGTCTCAGGTATAGTAACCCCCTGTGCTTGGGCAGTACTTATTAACTGTGCCTTTGTCATTGTTACACTTGAAGAACCTGAAACATAGCCCGTATATGTTTGGTTTCCTCCTACGCCGCCTACTGTTGTCATTTTTGACCTCCTCTTTATAATATAACAATATATCAATCGGCATTATTTATAAATACTTTAACATACATTAACATTATATTAATATATCTTAACATAAAAATAAAAATATTTTTGTATTATAATAGGACTTGTTAAATTTGGAAGAAAAAAATGGTAAACAAACCCGTAGTAGCAATAGTAGGACGACCAAATACAGGTAAATCAACATTTGTAAACAGACTTCTCGGTGCAAGACACTCGATTGTGGATGATCAAGCCGGTGTTACTCGTGACAGAATATATTTTGATGTTGAGTGGCAAAATAAAGAATTTACTGTTATAGACACAGGCGGTATAATTCCCGGTGATGAAGACGAGATAATGGTCAATATATTTACACAAGCAAAAGTTGCTTGTGAGGAAGCCGATAAAATAATATTTATTGTTGACGGACGTGAAGGTATTAACCCTATAGATTATGATATTGCAAATGTATTGAGAAAAAGCGGTAAAGAAATTTTTCTTGCGGTTAATAAACTTGATTCTCCCGATAAATTTATCAACATAACCGATTTTTATTCTCTTGCAATAGGCGAACCGATAGCAATTTCTGCACTTCACGGTTCAGGCGGAGTCGGGGACTTACTGGATGCTGTTACTAAAGATTTTCAAATTCTTCAAAAAGAAGAAAAATCGGAAAACATAAGAATTGCAATAGTAGGAAAACCAAATGCGGGTAAATCGTCTATCGTTAATGCTCTTTTAAATAAAGAAAGAGTTATAGTGTCTGACATTTCAGGAACTACACGTGATGCAATAGATTCAAAAGTTAAATACGAAGGTGAAGAATTTATTCTGGTTGATACGGCAGGTATAAGAAAAAAATCAAAAGTTGATTGGGGTATAGAAAAATTTGCCGTAGACAGAGCTATTCGTGCAATCAGAAATTGTGATGTAGCGGTTTTGGTAGTAGATGCAACTGAAGGAATAACCGAGCAGGATAAAAAAATTGCAGGAACAATTATTGATGCAGGCAAGGCAATGGTTCTTGCCGTAAATAAATGGGATTTAATTGAAGATAAACAATCCTCGACCATTAATAAGTTTGAAGAAGAAATTCAAAAAGCAATGCCGTTTTTGAGCTATGTTCCAAAAGTATTTATAAGTGCAAAAACAAAACAAAGGCTTGTAAATATTTATAAACTTTCAAAAGAAGTATATGCTCAAGCATCTAAACGAATTGCAACGAGTCTTCTTAATAAATTTGTTTTAGATGCTGTTTCGCTTAATCCGCCCGTCAGCATAAGAGGAAAACGTTTAAAACTTTTTTATACAACTCAGGTAAAAACAAATCCTCCGACTTTTGTTCTCTTTATTAATAACGAAGATTTTTTGAAGGATAATTACACAAAATACCTTGAAAATAAATTGAGAGAAGCCTTTGGATTTAAAGGAACTCCAATTAAAATCAGTGCAAAAGAAAAGAGTGAAAAAAAATGATTACTGTTATTGTTAAATTAATTATTATTTTAATAGTTTCTTATTTAATAGGCTCAATTCCTACAGGTTATATAATCGTAAAACTGTTAAAAAATATTGATATCAGAACAGTAGGTTCAGGTTCCACGGGGGCAACCAACGTAAAAAGAATTCTCGGTACAAAATGGTTTTTCATAGTTATGTTTCTTGATGCTTTAAAAGGATTTATTCCTGTTTGTTTTATAATAAATAATTTCGATTTTCCTTTGTATGTCGATTCAGAAACAGGAAATATGTTTGAATTAAGAGGTTTAAGCCCCGTAATTTGTGCTTTAGCTCTGCTTGTCGGTCACAGTAAATCGGTGTTTCTCGGATTTACGGGAGGTAAATCGGTTGCAACGGGAATTGGTACTATTTTGGCACTTTCGTTACCTGTTGGCATAATAACAGCAGTTATTTGGGGAATTATAACATTTTTTACGAAATATGTTTCTCTCGGCTCCATTATAGCAATATCTTTAACTCCTATACTTATGAATGCAATTACTCCCAATGATTATTACGTGATATTTACTGCTCTTTGTGCCGCTTATGTAATAATCAGACACAAAGATAATATAAAACGGCTTATTAGTGGTAAAGAAAATAAAGTAAGAAAATAATGACTAAATATAACGGCATAAAAATAGTTTCAAAAGCAGAAGTAAAAAATAAAGAGGCTCTCGCAATCGTATATACTCCGGGGGTTGCTGCTTCCTGCTTAAAAATAAAAGAAAATATCGAGGCTTCATTTGATTATACAAACAGAGAAAATTCCGTTGCGGTTATATCTTTTGACTATAATCAATCACTTGAACGTGCAATCTTTTTGAAAAGTATTCTCGGAATTGATGCTTATCCTTTTGAAATTTCGAGTAAAGAACCTCAAAAAATAAAACTGGTTGTCGATAATATAGAACCTTCTTTCGGGGCCGCAGATTTAAGTCTTATTTCAGATTATGTTCAAAACATTGATTTTGAAACAAATATTCCCGTTTTAAAAGGAAACGTACAAAATTTAAAAGAGTTTTTTTTATGTGTTTCAAAAAATCTTTTTATGTTTAAATTTGAAGATTTACATGGAACAACTGATGAAAAATCACTTCAATTAAGAAAAATGGCAGGCGGTGTAATTGAAATTCAATTGACGGAAGAAAAACAAAATAAGCCTGTCGGAATAGTTTCGGACGGGAGTGCGGTTTTAGGCTTAGGTGATATAGGAGGATATGCAGGACTGCCTGTCATGGAAGGAAAAGCGGTATTATTTCAAGAGCTGGGTGATGTAAGTGCCATTCCTTTATGTTTAAAAACTCAAAAAACGGATGAAATTATAGAAATAGTTTTACTGCTTCAAAATTCATTTTCGGGAATAAATCTTGAAGACATAAAAGCACCGAGATGTTTTGAGGTTGAAAATAAATTAATTGAAAAAGCCGATATTCCCATATTCCATGATGACCAGCACGGAACTGCAGTTGTAGTACTTGCCGGACTTTTAAATGCACTTCATCTTGTAAACAAAAAAATTGATGAAGTAAAAATTATTTTTTCGGGTGCAGGTGCCGCTGCAACAGCTGTTTGTAAACTGCTTCTCAATGCAAGTGCAAAAAATATTATTATGTTTGATATAGATGGTGCTATATACAAAGGCAGAAAACAAAATAATTTTGCACACGAAGAAATTGCACAAAAGACCAATTTAAGTTCTTTTAAAGGAGATTTACGTGAAGGCATAAAAAATGCCGATGTATTTATCGGCTTAAGTGCTCCAAATTTACTTGATGAAGAAATGATTAAATCAATGAATAAAAATGCCATTGTATTTGCACTTGCAAATCCTGTACCTGAAATCATGCCTGATATTGCGAAAAAATACGGTGCATTTATATCAGCATCGGGAAGAAGTGATTTTCCTAATCAAATTAACAATTCACTTGTTTTCCCCGGACTATTCAACGGAGTAATAAAATATAATATAAAGAAAATAACAACTGAAATGAAGTTGAATTGTGCATTTGCACTTGCTTCAACGGTAACAGATGCGGAACTTTCTCCGAATTATATTTTACCTGATGCATTAGATAGAAGAATTCCCGTAACAATTTCGGACAGTTTAAATATAATAAACTGTTTTTAGTTTTCTAAATTTAGTAAATCCATGCCGATTAAGCAGCGTTTAAAATCTTCAAGTGATACCTCGTATTTTCTTTTATTTCCCAATGCCAAATCGGTAGAGTCAACAAAAGTAACAATATTATCTTTAATACTCTGAACTGCAACAGCATGTGACATATACATATCACCTCCGTATGAAACAAATAAGCCTGCCGTTACTGCATTTTTATCAATTTTTCCGTCTTTTGAATCTTCAATGGCTTTATTGATAATTTTTTCAAGCATACTGTTTTCTTCACTTAAATTTCCTGACTCCATAAAATTATCAACCGGTGTATAGTTATTATTTTTTTTCTTTTCTTCGTAATCATCATCTCTTTTATATGCCCCTAAATCTTTTGATGTGTCTGTTCCAATAACAGCAGAATGAGTAGAAGGGTCAAGTTTTAATCCGTATTGATTTTCCAAAGTCTTAGGATTTTGCCAAATCTCAGGTTTTTTCCCTGTGAGAAGAAAATCAACCTCGGAGGAAAATCCGCCTGCAAGAGGATTATTTGGGTCTATAAAGCCTTCTAATCCTGCAACATTAAATGTTTCAAACGGATTTATATTATTCTGCATTACGGTTTGTTTAACTTCTTCACGATATTTATTGAACGCAAGTTCATACAAAAGAACATTTTGATCGCCGTCAGAAAATGCCTCAAAATCTAAATTTGCTTTATCCATTTCTGCTTGAGTAACAGTATAAGAACCGGTTACAAATACTTTATCTTCCCCCAAATGTGTTTTTAAACTTCCGGCAGCTTGTTTAGCTCCGGGGAATTGCACATTATAAACTTTTTGTCCGTTTTCATCCGTTGTTTCGGTAATATTATTTTTTAATATATTCTGACCTGCTTCACACTGAGCCATGGCATTAAGTGAAGCTAAAAGATAGCAGTCGCCCGTTCTTCCCTGATATGCGGTTCCTATTTTATCATCCATTTTATAATCATTTTGCAGGGTGACCAATTTTCCTTTTGAATCGTACTCTTTTGCTTCTAATAATTCTCCTGCAGGACTTATTTTCCTTTCAATTTTTTCTTTTATATTTCCTTTTTCATCGTATGTTATGTGCAAATCAGGCAGTATTCTTGTACCTTTAATAAAACCTTCAGGTCCCATCATTTTATTAAATTTATCTTCGCCCCGTTTACCGTCAAATCGCATATATTCAGAATTTCCATCCGGATATTTTCTAGTATATTCAAGTGATTTAATTGTTTGATTTTTATCACGATTAATATTATAGTTTGTTTCTCCGTTATATAGACTTTTTCTTTCAACACTTACCAAATTTTTATTATCTTCTTTTAAACCGGTATACTTATATTTTACAGAGGACTCATCTGCACTGCCGTATCCCCAATAATTAATCACTTCAAGTGACTTATTTTTTTCATCAAATATTTTTTCACCTTGAAGTGTACTTCCATCTTCTGTATAATATTCGACTCTATGTCCGTTTTTTGTCTTAGTTGTTTTTTCACTAAGTACCAAATTACCTTCACAATTTTTTGTATATACTTCATTTGAGCCGTCTTTGTATGAGATGCAATAATTGCCGTTCTCGTCGTAATGTGAATTTTTTACATCTTTTTTATCTTTTATCAAATCTTCTTCTAATCTGTCCTTATTTGGATTTGTTTTTACAGTATCAAAAATTGAACCTGAATAATTATCAGAAGGTTTAATTGATTTATCTCCTTGTTTTTCGTAATTATCAGCATTAATAAGTATGCCTGATTGCACATCAGAATTAAAATTAATCATTTACATATATCCTTTTTTCTAATCAAACTATCCCGCTATTTTATAAAAACATTTTGTTATAAAAAATTGTGAAAAAAACAGAATTAATTTAAATTTGGTTAAAAATGAATATTTACAAATTTAACAAACAGTTAAAAATCATGCTGTTTTATGACAGAATAGAATAGCATATAAATTCGTGAGAGGAGTTTTTTAATGAAAGATAAAACATTTTTAATGATACCGGGGCCAACCCCCGTTCCTGAAAGAGTTCTGCTTGAAATAGCAAAACACCCGATAGGTCACAGAAGCAGTGAATTTTCTAAAATTCTGGAAGCCGTATACAGTGACCTGAAATATGTTTTTCAAACAAAAAATGATGTGATTATGTACACAGCAAGCGGAACGGGAGCTATGGATGCCGCATTATCAAACCTTATAAATGAAGGAGATAAAGTTTTATCTTTAGTTATCGGTAATTTCAGCCAAAGACTTGCAAAAATAGCAAAAGGATTAGGGGCTGATGTTGAAACAATAGAAGTTGAAGCCGGTAATGCGATTGCCCCTGCCGTATTAAAAGAAAGACTTGATAAAGACGTAAATAAAGAAATTAAAATAGTTACCTTAATTCAAAACGAAACATCGACAGGTGTTACAAATGACGTAAAAACACTTGTTTCTATCATTAAAGAACATGGAGCATTGTCAGTAGTTGACGGTGTTACAAGTGTAGGTGCCATAGAATGTAAAATGGATGAATGGGGAATAGATGTTCTTATTACGGGTTCACAAAAAGGTTTGATGATACCTCCGGGCTTATCATTCTTAGCAGCAAGCGAAAAAGCGTGGAAAGTACATGAACAATGTAAACATCCTGATTTTTACTTCAATTGGACAACAAACAGAAAATCGGTAAGAGAAAATTCAACGGCATTTACTCCTGCAGTAAGCCTTATATGCGGATTAAAAACAGCTCTTGAAATGATGAAAGAAGAAGGCATTGAAAATATAATTTCACGCCACACAAAAATTGCCAATGCACTTAGAACGGCTATAAAAGCATTAGGTTTAAAACTGTTTGTCACGGATGAAAAATATGCAAGTAATTCAATTACGGCAATTCTTCCTCCTGACGGCATAAGCATTCCCGATATAAGAAAAATATTGAAAAAAGATTACGACATAGAAGTTGCAAACGGACAAAATGCATTGAAAGATAAAATTTTCAGAATGGGTACGCTGGGGTATGTATCTGAACGTGATGTAATTACTGCCGTTGGAGCACTTGAAGCAGCCCTTTATAAATTGGGTTATAAATTTGAGCTTGGTTCAGGTGTAGCTGCTCTTATAAAAGAATTAAACAAATAAAGGAATAAATAAAAATGAAAGTATTAATAACTGATAAAATAAATGAAGCGGCGGGAAAAGTTTTAGATGGTGTTGCGGAAGTGGAATTTATACCAACATTATCGGAAGATGAACTTGCCGAAAAAATAAAAGACTTTGATGCTTTAATGGTAAGAAGCCAGACTAAAGTTACAAAAAAAATATTGGAAGCCGGAAAAAAATTAAAAATAGTAGGCAGAGCAGGTGTCGGAGTAGATAATATTGATGTGGAAGCGGCAACACAAAACGGTATTATTGTTGTAAATTCTCCCGACGGAAATACAAATGCCGCTGCAGAACATACTCTTGCATTAATGCTTGCCATGTCAAGAAATATTCCCGCTGCAGTTAAATCTACAAAAGAAGGTAAATGGGAACGTTCTAAATTTACCGGTGTTGAAGTTTTCGGAAAGACATTGGGTATTATAGGTTTCGGGAAAATAGGACATCATGTTGCAGATGTTGCAATAGCTCTCGGAATGAAGGTTGTGGTTTCAGATCCATATACAACAGAGGAAGCAGTCGAAAAAATAGGTGCAAAATACATAAAGAGCCTCGATGAGTTTTGGGGATTATGTGATTATATAACCATTCATACACCAAAAACAAAAGAAACAACAGCATTAATAAACAAAAACACTCTTAACAGAATGAAAAAAGGAGTGAGAATTATAAACTGTGCAAGAGGCGGTATTATAGATGAAGCGGCATTGAAAGATGCAATTGAATCAGGTCAGGTGCAGGCTGCAGCTATAGACGTATTTGAAACAGAACCTGATATTACAGCATCTCCTTTATATAAATGTGAAGGAAATGTTACAATGACTCCGCATTTAGGTGCAAGTACGGCAGAAGCTCAATTTAATGTTGCAATTGATGTAGCAGAACAAATCAGAGATGTTTTATCAGGCGGAAGTGCTAAAGCGGCAATAAATATTCCCGCACTAAAATCAGATATATTGGAACCGGTTAAAGATTATATGCAATTGGCTGAGAATTTGGGACAGCTTGTTCAACAGCTTTCAAAAGGTAATTTAAAAACAATAAAAATAAGCGTGAACGGAAATCTTGCAAATTTAAATGTTGCACCTTTAGAAGTAGCCGTTCAAAAAGGTATTTTTTCTTCAACCGTTGAAGGTGTTAATTTTGTAAATGCTCCTTTAATAGCAAAGAAAAGAGGAATAAATACCGTTACATCCAAAAATGAAAAAGATTGTACTTTCATTGGTTCTATTTCAGTCAAATTAATAACAGATTCAGGTGAAAATATTGCAACAGGTGCTTTAATAGCTCAGAACATGCCCAGAATTGTAAGAATTAATGATTATAATATGAGTATTCAACCCGAAAAACACATGCTTATGATTCCGCATGAAAATAAACCGTTAATGATAGCAAAAGTTGCGGCTGTTATCGGTGAAAATAATATAAACATTAACAGAATGCAGGTTGCTCAAAAATCAAACAAAAAAGATAACGTATCCATAATGATTATAACAATAGACCGTGATGTTGATGAGGAAGCAATGCAAACAATTAATAAAATAGACGGTATTCAGGATGCTCAATATATAAAATTGAATGCATAAAATGAATATAAAATATAATGGGCTGTCTAAAAAGTCTAATTTTTGAGCTCCTTCGGCTTACAGCCTCAGGATGACGTGTTGTCTAAAATTCAATTGCGGCAGTCATTCTGAACCGGCAACATTTTAGGGTGAAGAATCTCTTATTTGTCAAAAATCAGACTTTTTTAGACAGCCCCTTGATTTTCAGCTTCTAAAAAAATTTTACGAGCCCATTCGGGTAATTCATCTTTATCAGTAATTATGGTTCTTTGAATTCCGGTCATCTCTGCAATTAATTCATCAACCATGTTTTTAGCTTCTTCATCATCAGGATTTTGCTGTAATCTTTCGTTATACTCCAATCCTTTATTTCTTATTTCAATACTGTTTTTTGTTTCTTGAATTAAAGAATTTAAGTATATTTCGTCATTTTCACTTAATGTATTGTTTGTTCTTTTAGTTTCAATATCACTTTGATATTTTTCAATAAGAAAATTAAGTCCGTTCGTTTCTGCAAGAACTTCTTCCGGTGAAAACAGATATTGAATAAGACTTTCTCTGCTTGTATCTCCGCCATAAAGGACACTTGCAGTAGCTTCATGTGTTTTTATAATATTAACCAAAGATTTTTCGGCATATTTAAGTTCTTCACCTGTTAAATTATCTATTTTTATTTCTCTGCCGTCTAAACTGTTTACTGTAGTATCCGTATACAAATTATATCGTGTATTATGGGCAATAGAATATTCCAAAAGTGAAGTCAGAGCTTCTTTTTCATTGCAGTATTGAGAGCTGAATTCGGGATGATTACTTATAATCGAATTTAATTTATTTATAATTGATGCAAATTGTTTGTTTTTATTTGATAATACGGAAATATCAGTTTTGTTATCACAATATTCATTAAGAATATCTTTTAACTCTTGTGATTTTGTATATAAATTTTCTTTTGCAAAATTAATAAAATCGTTTTTCATAGTATCAGGAATATTAACAGGTGTAGTCATAACAGGAGAATCATGGTCAAAAACACGCAGTTCTATTTTTTCGCTTTCTCCGTTATTGATTTTTGAAAGAAGTTCCTCCTGCACTATTTCATCAACTCTTTTTTGCGGAATACCGGTTCTTATTAATGCTTCTTTGCAATGAGTTGCCTCATGCATAATCATATTTTCAAATTCCATTAATCCGTCACGATAAGTTTTCGGATTTACAACAATGCTGTGTATTCCGATTGTATAAAGCCCGCCTAAATCATTCGTATTCGGATTTTTTGCAATTATTAATTTGGGACTTATTTCTTTTGGAATGTTAAGTCTTTCAATAGATTTATTAAAAATCCTTGTTGCTGATGTTTCTATTTCTTTATCGGTCATTTGGGAACGCAATTTACCTTCATCAGTTTTTTTATATGCTTCTATCATACAATCTGCCAACTCTGAGTGTATATTACCGGTCATATTTTCACTTGGTTTAAATCCTGTTATAAAACTAAGAACAAATTTTAGCAAATTTTGAGTTTTTTCAATTATTGCGTTTTTTTTATCATCTTTTGGCTTTGACTGAAGTTCAAATGTATCATTAGAAGCAGTTTGCCTAAAAAAATTTAAATCATTGCTTTTTTTTACGTTTGAATTATAGCCGGTATTAGAAATACCGCTGACATTATTAACACACATCATAATTTTAATACTACCTTTCAGCTTGCTAATATATAAAGGTGTTTTAGTTTTTTAAATTAACAATAAATAAAGAAATGTAACAGAATTAATTTTTTAATAAATAGAAAAAGAGGATGACTTCTTAGTCACCCTCTCTAATTTTTTTATTTACTTTGGTAAATTATTCAGCTTTGTTAGTGATTGCACGATAAGCAACATTACCTAAAGCAAAAAGACCGCCGAGTAAAACACCTGTTTTACCGGCATTTTTTGCTATTAATTTAACATCATATTTACCTGTTTCGGCAACTTTAACTAATCTGTCCAAATCTTTTGTTTCAGCACCTAAATCTTTTGCCATATCTTTAATCGGAGCTACAGCTTTAGTAAATGTATCAGGATTTTGAATAATATTTCTTTGACCGTATACATTCAAACCTGTTGAAACTGCAGCACCTGCTGCTACACCAATTGCACCTGCTTTTACTGCGGGATCTACACTATTAATTTGCATGATAAAAATCTCCTTACTTTTACACACTTCCACTTATATAAAAACAATGATAATAAAAAATTGCTAGCAAATTTATTTTTTGTACCTAAATATTAAGTTTTATGAAGTAAAAAAATCCAGTAAAATAGGGGGTCTTTACTTTTTGGCAAAATTTATTAAATAAAAAACTAAAGTTCAAAAAATAAATGTCGATATATAAAGTATCAAGGGCATTAAGCCCATTAAACCTCCCTCCCCAAAATAAGTCTAGTAGCCGCCAAGTCTGGTCGGCTTTTTTTTATTATATTTACGCTATAATTTCTATAAAGGAAATATTATGGCACAAGAAAAAGATTTATCTCAGGGAAATTTGGTATCTGTGCTTTTATTGTTTGCATTGCCGTACATAGGTGCTAATTTCATTCAGGCATTGTATGGTGCTGCCGATTTAATTATAGTCGGGAAATTTTGTAATTCGGGTGCCATTTCGGGTGTTGCAACAGGTTCACAGTTAATGCAGACATTAATTATGTTTATAACAGCATTAACAGTAAGCGGAACAATATTAATAGGAAAAGCCTACGGTGCAAAACAATATGAAAATATAATAAAAATAATTAATACAATGACGGTTTGCTTTGTAGCAGCAGCTGTAATATTGAGCTGTGCCATAATAATGTTTGATGTTCCGCTGATAAATCTTTTACAAACTCCCCAAGAGGCATTTCAATCTACAAAAGATTATATTTTTATCTGTTCGTTAGGACTGGTATTTATATTCGGTTTTAATGCCATAGCCGCAATTTTAAGAGGTCTGGGAAATTCTTTAGCCCCTATGTATTTTGCAGGGATTTCCTGTGCAGTAAATATAATTTTGGATCTCTTATTAATAGGGAAATACTCGCTCGGAGCATCAGGAGCCGCAATAGCAACAGTCATTTCTCAAGCGGTAAGTGTAATAATCGGAATTATATATTTAAAAAAAGGAAATTTTGTATTTAAATTAAGTCTTAGAAAAATAAGATTTGATATAGAAACAGCAAAAGAAATATTTAAAATAGGTCTTCCGCTTTCTTTGCAGGATACAATAATACCGTTATCTTTTTTATTTTTGTTTTCACTTGCAAATTCAATGGGAGTTGCAGCTTCTGCCGCTTATGGCTCTGTTGTAAGACTTAATGCATTTATGATGCTTCCTGCGGGTTCTTTTGCAATGGCACTTACTGCTATTACCGCACAGAATTTAGGGGCAGGCAAACCCGACAGAGCAATACAAACACTTAAACTATCAATGTTATTTGCTTTTTTATTCGGAGTTATCTTCTTTATATGGCAGCAAATAAATCCTCAAAGTGCTATTGCAATTTTTTCAACGGATAAAGAGGTATTATCGGCAGGTGAACAATTTTTAAGGTCTTTCAGCTATGATTATTTACTGGTACCTTTTGTATTCTGCTGCAACGGTTTCTTTTTCGGGTGCGGAAAAACACTGTTTGCAGCCGTAAACAACATTCTGTCAGCTTTTTTAATCAGAGTTCCCGTTGCATTTGTATTATGCCGTTTAATTGCTGATTCAACTCTATTTGAACTGGGTATTGCTGCTCCTTGTGCCTCTGTTCTAACTATTATAATATCTTTAAGCTATCTTAATTATTTAATCAAATATAATAAATTTAGAATGTGTTCACACAAATCGTCATTTTGAGATTATGTTGCGAAAAATATTTACATAGTATTTATGCGGAATTGTTTAACAATTCCGCTTTTTTTATAAATATTTTACATATACAGCGATTTAATAAGCAAAATGCATATTTTGATAACTTAAATGTCCTGCTGTAATATATCTTGTTAACAGTCTGTACGGATTATAAAAAGTTGCAGCCGCTTTTGTATCCGTCGGGAATTTATCTTCTGCGAGTTCTTTTTTTACAAAAAAAGCATTAACTCCCATTGTGCAAGTTCCTACAAGCTGATAATCATATTCTTTAAGTAAATGATAAAATGCTGATAATGATGCACCATAATAATCTATCGGATGTTCTGAATTTGGCCAATGCCAGTTTTCATCATATTCCATTATAAAGTCGGTAGAAAAATCGTCTTGATTTACGGAAGGCGGAATTAACGGATTATATTCAAGGATTATTACTCGTGGATTTATTTTTTTTGCTTCTAATATTGATTTCATAACATACCAGTCATTTCCGTCTATATCTAAGCTGAATAAATCCAAGTCCGGAGTATCTGTATTTTCTTCAAGTATGTTATTTATATTATCTTTAGTAATAAATGCATTTACTAAAGATATCTTATTTGATTGAAAATATTTTTTGAAAGTATCCTCTGTTAAGTTTCTCTGTTCAGAATTTCCTTCTATCCATAGACCGCTCCAGCCCGTATCAAGCAGTAAATGAGAATTACATTCACTGCCGTTTTCTATACCGATTTCTATAAATTTTTTATTTGTAGTTCCTATTCTGTTAAATATTTCATTGATAATTCCGTCTTCATCATTTTGAGAGTATACTTTATATCCGAAACCATCAAGAAAAAGTTTATTTTTAAATCTTTCCTGAAGTTCAAGTTCAAACCGCTGACCGCCTGTATAAATTTTAGAACTGGTTGAATTATATAATAATTTAAAAAAATTACCTTTTGGGGTTCTCGAAATATTACAAATTTCTCTATGAATTTTTTGAAGTGTAAATAAATCGTCCTCATTTATTTTATTTAAATTTGTTTCAATATCTTGAAGCTGCTGAGATATGGTAATTAAAAGCTCATTGTTTTTTTCAAATTTTTTAGTCATATAATCTCCGTTAATCCGCCTGATAAAAGATTAACACAACACCGAAAACCGCTCATCATACAAAGAAGTGATTGTTATCAAGTTAAAAGGGGCAATTTTTAACAGATAAAATACTTTATAAATATACAAGGAAGAATGTAAACAGAAGGAAGGTATATTGTATGTCGTGTGGAGTTTCTGCTTTATCTAAAGCATTATCTGTAGAAAATTATTATGCAGTTAAGAATTATTATGTCACAAAAAATAATGTTCTGACACAAATTCAAAATGTAAAATTAAGAAATTATTTTGAAAAACTCAAACAATCAGATGGATTTATATCATCACTGGGAAATAAAATTATCGGACAGGGGCAGAGATGTGAAACTGCAATAGATAATCATTTAGCCGGTAAACTGGACATGAAAAAAGCTATTAAAAAATTAAAAACGTATAAAGCTATCCAAAGTGCTGCAATTGAAATTCCGTCATCAATGGCAGCCGCATCTGCTTCAGCAGGTATTTGTTCAGCTGCAACAGGTGATATTGCTTCAGCAGCTGGAATTTGTTCTTTAGGTGCATTAACGGGTGCTTTTTTAAAAGCAGCTTTAAAATGTTTCGATAGGGCAGGTAACAAAATTAAAGGAGATACGTTTAACAAGAAAAAATTAGTTGAAGATGGTATATCAGGAACTATCTGCGGAGTAATGCCTCAAGCAAAATTACTTGCAGAAACACCGGAATTATTGGCAGGTGTTATGATTGGCGGTGCGGCAATTAAGAAAGCAGCTAAAAAAATATTGGGGAAGACAAAATAAATATATTGTAAATTAAACAGAAGAAATTATAGGCTGATGATATTCAATTGAATTAATTGAATGGACATCGGTTATAACAGACGGAGGCAGAATATGCCATTTATAAACGGCACATTTTGATTTTCTATAAAACTTATTTATCCATTCTTGTTTTTGTTCAAAGGTAATATTGTATTTTTGTTCATAAATAAATTTATGGTTTATCAATTCATTTTTTCCGAAATTTTTATTTTCAATAAGCCAAATTATTTCATCAAGAAATTCATAAGGCATATTATCTTCTTCGGCACAAACAGGTTTGCCCGTTTTTGGATTAATTTTTAATTCTGCTCCGGGTGGTTTATCCAATACTGATTTAGGAATTACATTTTTAGTTTTGCGGTTTTTATTTATAAAATCAGCAAGTGCAAAAAGTTTTGTTTTTGTAACGTCAGCTATAGGAGCAAATCCGCCTGACATATCTCCATTAACGGTAGCATAGCCTATATATGCTTCTGATTTATCACTGGTTGCAACAGGCAGCATATTTTTATATTCGTTTGAAATACTCCACAAAACGGTTGCTCTTGTGCGTGCTTGTAAATTTTCCATAGTAGTGGATTTATCATATTTGTCTGAATTAATATTTTCAAAAGCAGAATTTAACATTGATTTCATTGTGTCAATTGCCGAGGGTAAAGGAATTTCAAAAAAGTTAATCCCTAAATTTTTTGCTAAAATCTCAGCATCATTTTTACTTTCTTTTGAAGTTATTCTGCTTGGCATTGATATTCCCCAAACATTCTCGCTTCCGAGTGCATCAGCAAGCAAAACTGCACATACAGAGGAATCAAGACCGCCCGAAAGACCTAAAACAGCTTTTGAAAATCCGTTTTTGACAAAATATTCTTTTATTGCAAAAACTATTGACTGATATGTTCTGTCTAAATCGTTTGTATAATTCAGTTCAAAGTTTTCAAGGTTTATTTCTTTTTCGGCCCCTTTTGGTATTTGATTTATAACACCTTTATAATCTGAAGTTATAATAAAATCTTCTTCAAAAGACTTTGCTCTTAAAATAAGATTTCCCGTTTTGTCATAAATTCGTGAAGCTCCGTCAAAAGAAAGATTGTCTGCATATCCTGATTTATTAACATAAACATAGTGTATTCCATATTCTTTTGAAATTGAAGAAAACAGAGAATTTTTAACAAATTCTTTTGCACAGCGAGAAGGAGAACAAGAACAATTAATTATTGTATCGGGTTTCTGTTTCATTATTTCAGAAACAGGGTCAATATCATAAATACACTTATTTTTGAAAAATGCTTTATGGTTAAAACTGTCTTCACATATAATTACACCGAATTTTTCTCCGTTTAATTCAAATACAGCGGGTTTATCTTTTGATGATTCAAAATATCTGTAATCATTAAATTCACCGTAGTTCGGAAGAAGTATTTTCCTTGCGGTATCAATTATTTCTCTGTTTTTTATAATTGCAACCGAATTATAAAACGGCTTTTTACCTGCAGATTTTGTCGGTTCAACAAAACCAATAAGTGCTGTAATATTTTGCGTTAAATTTGTTATTTCGTTTAATGCAGATAATTGACGTTCTATTAAAGATTTGTGTCTGACAAAAATATCTCCGAAAGGATATCCCATAAGTACAAGTTCGGGAAATACAATTAAATCTGCATTTTGTTCTTTTGCTTTTTTTATACATTCAGAAATCTTTAAGGCATTATTATCAATATCGCCTGCTATTGTATCAATTTGTGCTAAAACAATCTTATTCATGATTTTATTTTAATATAAAAAAATACATTTATACATTATTCTCAATTTAATATATTTTGATGTAAAAATTTTTTTTGCCAATTTATATATAGTTTGTTAACTGCTGCAAATAGGGATTTCCTTTCCAGTTAGCGGCAAAATGATACAAAAAAATTTGAAAAAGAGCTAAATGCTTATACGGTTTATCATGGGAAACAAAAACGCAGCACAACTTCTGCAGTTCTAAGAAACAATATAAATTCAGCCGACGTGTGAAAACGCTCCGCTCTTGCATCTATCTTTGACTTATTTTAAAGTCAAACACACTTCTCATCATTCTTGCATTTATTGTTTCT
>CAJONH010000005.1 GCA_905235825.1 Candidatus Gastranaerophilales bacterium | reverse complement strand
GATGGAGAAAGTTACACTTTTACTTATAAAATTGATATGTCTAAAATTTTATTTGAAGAAACGGATGATTAAATTTAAAATTATTTGAAAGTTTTTCTCATTTTAGACATAAAATTAATGAGAACATTTTTATAAAATTTTAGAGAGTAACTGTCCCAAAATAATCATTTGAAGTGTTACAAGTAATCATTTGAAGTGTTCTTTTACAATCATTCATTATTTTTGAGGTATACAAACGGTTAAACCATTAACAACATCATTAAAATCTTTTAGATTAATTTTTATTTCATCTTCGCTATACCAGGGATTTACGACAGTAACATATTCTTTTCCATTTTCTTGTGTAATGCCTTTTACTGAATATGCGTGCATATTACTAAAATATGCTTTATATTCATCAGGAACACATTGTTGAATTCTCCCTTTAAAACTACAAGTAATAGCAGCACTGTTTCCATATTTTTTAATAGCTTTTTCAGCATCTTGTTTATCTATTGACATTTGTTTTATTGCATTTTTACCGCAAAATAGCTGAGGTAGTTCTCCAATCTTACTATTTGAGTTGAAAGTGAATGGATTAAGATCATCTGACGGAGCAATACCTGAATATTTTTTTAATGCCAATTCAATTGCAACAGTATCTGCATCTCCAAGTGCTGCCCATCCTTTTGCTTGTGCATTAGATATCTCATCCATTGTAAAAGTAAATTGATTATCTTTACTTTCTACTCCTTTTAATGTAACAGTTACATTACCTTTATCATCATATTTTATTGAATCTTTTATTGCTTTAGAACCCCAGTCAGTTCTACTCATTGAATTTAATATAGATAAAACCTGGCAATCTCCATTATTTTGCTGTCTGCTCGGGTCTATAACCCCATCAGATAACAAAGCTTTGTACGTTATTTCGGATTTATTATCTATAAACGCAACATCTATTTGCTTTTTTGCACTTAAAGAATTTATATCAAACTCTAATTCTTTATACTTACTAATAAATTCCTTTTGAGTAATTTCACCATTACTTAATTTTTCATAAAGACTATTGCAATTCTTTTTATAATCAGCCAACATTTGTGTTGTTTCATCTTCTGAATAACCAAGCTGTTCTTTTAATGATTTATCATAAAAATCAAAATCATTTTTCATTAAGTTTTTTATTGTTTTATCATCTATATTAACTATATCATTAATTAAAGCATCATTTGCCGGAGTTTTTTTGCCTGTAATTTCTTTTATCTCTTCGGATAAATTCTTCTTAGCTACGCTATATGCGCTTTCTATTACATAATTTAATTTTAATGGATACGACATGTTTAATATTCCATTAGCAGATGTAGAAGCATATTGAATAATATTCAGCTTGTCGTATTTATCAGTAATACCAACTTCATTAAAATAATCTTGATATTTTTCACCCAGCTTTAAATATGTTTGTAGGTCATCAGGTAATTCACTTGTTGATGGTGCTGTTTCTACATTGTTAGAAGCAGGTATTTGAGCAGGTTCTATATTACTATCTTCTATAGACTTCTTATCATTTTCCGTATATAAATAATAGTTTATTTCACCTGATGAATTAATATGTGTTCTTACAAAATTAGAAGAACCATCATCGCCTACAAAAGCCTTGTAATATTCACATCCGCCTTCACCATCGGGTCTTTGCCAATATTCATTGCCATCTTTACCTTTTTGTTTTGTTATATTATCTTTTCCATCTTCTATATTAAATTCTTTTGCGATATTATCCGCTTCTTTTCCTGATGCAACTTTTTTGTTTGTTAATTCTGAAAATGCATTCTGTGCATTTGGAGTTGACTCATTATTAACAGGATTGATCGCACTTTTATTTGAAATAGGGAAAAGATAATCATTATCATTTTCATTATATGGAGTTTTTCCGGATCCATTAGCTTTAATAAATAATTGAGTAAATTGAGAAAAAGACACACCTGGGTACATAAAATAATCCTTTCTTCGTTAAAATTAAAATTTTACATTATCAATCTAATAAATTATTAAAAAAATAATATCCTATATATATAAGTAAAAAAAATATATAAAATTTCTATTATTTATATATTTTTAACATTTTGTAATATTTTTATCTTTTTGATGAAACTGAAAAGCATTTCAGAGTATTGCTTTAATGATACATGAAACCGTTTAATATGTTATATATGCAATATTATCGACAATATTAATGCGTCATTTCTTGAAAATTATTTAAAACTTTATTGTAAAAATTCTCAAACTTACTGTTACTAATTCTCAACTCGACTGTTATTTTACATCAAATAATTATTGACGGTTCAAATGATTATTAGGCTGAAACTCGCTGTGTGTTTGGAAAACTGCGGTCGGAAGTATTCCAAACCGCTCATTTGAAAAAGTCCGATTTGTGGAAAATGTGTCCGGGAATGTCCTGCGGATGGACAGAAGT
>CAJONH010000004.1 GCA_905235825.1 Candidatus Gastranaerophilales bacterium | reverse complement strand
TTAGATATTATTCCCAGTATAATATCTTGTCCTTATGTTGCTATTAATACCGGTGAAGCAATTTGCAAGCCCATATATAATACATTTGACGTTACTTTTGTCAGATAAGGCAAATTAACAATTTCATCCAAAGGAACAAATACGGCATAAGTCGGAAATATTTCAAAACTTCTTATAAAAGCGTTAAAAGTCCAATGCATTCCGCCTAATTCTATAAAAAATAAAAGTCCGATTATTCCGAATAATTTTCCCATAATTGATACTTGAGAATTTGATGAAGGATCCATAATTGTTGCAGAAGAAACACCCATCTGCATATTAATCATATCCCCGCCTGATTCTACGGCTCTTACTATACAGTTAATAACAAATCCTATTAATGCTCCGCATAAAAAATTAACTATAATTAAGTACAATAAAGAAACACTATCGGGAGGTGTTTCAGGTTTCATATATATTGTAAGCATTACCGAAAAAAAGAAAGCAAAACCGGCTCTAATCAATACAGGAACTTCTGTTCTGTTTAAAAACGGAACAATTCTCATCATTCCGATTACTCTTGCATAAACAGGTATTCCTGAAGCCAAAAAATTATTTACTTCAGGAAAATACTTCGGAAATTCACTCATAATTACATCAAGCATTATCTTTTATTTTCCATTATTTTCTTACGTTCGGTAAAATCAGGAGTCGGAATTTCTTTTGAACCGTTTCTTAAAAAGTTAAATTTATCACTCTGAGGTGCTGTTGGAAATGTTGCAGCATTTTTCAATAACTCTGACATTGGAGTCATATCATTTTTTACATCGGTTTTCATTTCATCAATAAACGGTTTTGTGTAATTGTAATAATCGTGAGGCAAAACAAAAGGTTCGGACTGAGGAATTACTTCAAATGCTATATTCGCACCTTCGACAAATACATTTGTAAGCATTTGCAGATACCCTGTTCCCATAATAATAATAACCATAAATACCGAGAAAATTTTAGGAGCGGCAGCAATTGTTTGTTCCTGTACCTGTGTAACCGCCTGTAAAATACCGACCACAAGACCTACGCACGCTGCTGTTAACACACAGGGCATAGCTATTGTTAACATGGTTACAAGTCCTTTTGCAAAAAATTCCAATAATATTTCCATATTTAAATCCTTAATTAAAACTTCCGACTAAACCGTTTACAATTAATCCCCAACCGTCAACGGCAATAAATATAAGCAGTTTAAACGGCAGAGAAATAATTGTCGGTGATAACATAAACATACCAAGTGCTAACAGTACGTTTGCAACAACAAGGTCCAAAACTATAAAAGGAACAAATATTATAAAACCTATTTCAAATGCTGTTTTTAATTCACTCAAAATATATGCGGGAGCAACTTCAAAAATAGTAACTTCTTCTATTGTTTTTGGTGCTTGTTTTCTTGTCAGTGTTACAAAAAATTGTAAATCACTTTCTCGTGTCTGTTTAAGCATAAATTCTTTTAAAGGCTTTGACCCCTCTGCTATGGCAAGTGTAAGCGAGCCTGATTCGTTATAAGGTTTAGAACCTACTTCATACATTTGCTGAAAGACAGGCCCCATTGAATAAAACGTTAATATAACCGATAAACCGACAAGAACAATCGGCGGAGGTATCTGCTGTGCACCTAATGCCTGTTTTAAAAAGCCCAGAACTATGGCAAAACGTAAAAAACTTGTCATGCTCACAAACATAAACGGAAGACACGCAAATAATGCCATTACCGATAACAATTGTAATACGGGACTTAAATCTTTTAATAATGTTTCCATTTTTAACCTCTGCCTGCTTTTGATAGTTTACAAAGAGATGTAAATTTACGAACCTGATTTGTTTCGTTTATTTGTTCTTCTTCATAATTGTTACTTTCCAATTTAGCAAGCATTGTTGTATTTGCCGTATCACCGGCTATTAAAAATTTTTCACTGCCTGCTTTTATAACATATATTGTTTTAACGGGAGAAATTTTCAGAGAATTTTCCACCTGCAAAAAATTCTTTTTATTTTGACTTGCAGATATATTTGTTGATTTTTTATAAATAAACAAAACGGTTAAAATAAATCCAATCATAGCAAATGCATAAGTTGCAAAATTTATCATATAACTGTTCATATTTACCTCTATATACTTTCATCTTCTATTTCAAAATCGCTGTAATTAAAATTTTCATTATTTTGAGCTCCTTCAGGTGCAGCAGGATTACCTTGTCCTTCTTGTGAAGAATTTGCATTACCCTTTGCAGATGTACTTTCTTCACCTATGTCGTCAGTTTCGTCAACTTCTTCATATTCAACATCATCACTGCTGTTTTTAACGGTATCTATTCTTACACCGTATCTGTCATTTAAAATAACAAGCTCACCCGATGCTACAACCTGTTTTGCAACTCTCAGCTTTACTTTACTGTTATATATTGAACCTACATCTATTACCAATCCTTCAGATATTTGTTTTAGTTCGCCCAGAGTTAATTTAAAATTATCAAATTCCGCAACAACATCAACAAGGATTGTATCCCACATATTGTCAGCATTCATCATTGAATTATCGCTCATTTCGCCATCTCCCGTACTATCAACGCTTATTATCAATGTCGGATTAGGAGTTATATTAAAATTAATCGGTTCTCCCTGCCAGAGTATAGCCATTTCATTGACATCACTGTCTTCCAACATAATTACATCGCCGTTTTCTATCGCTTTTATGTCATTTAATGATATTCTCGTTGCACCTACTCTCAATGTAAAAGCAGATTTTATATCATCAAAGCAGGAAATATCAAAACAATCATCACGGTATTCAAATTGTATATTGTCACTTATTGTATAATCGGGTAAAGATAATATTATTTTACCGGTGTGTTTTTCCTTATATTCGACATAAAACGTGAAATTATATATTTTTGAGTTTTTTAATACTTTTTTATTTGGTTCATTTTTTATAATCAGTTCATCGATTTTATCATACATAAATTTCGTATATGCTTTTATAAGCATTGCTTCTATATCAGTTAAAGCATTAATTTTAAATTTAGTTTCACTTATTCCTAGTGAATTATCCAAAAGAGATGATATTAAACCTGCTGAAATTCTTAGTTCTACGGAAGCTGATTTGTTAACGGGAAATTTACCGACAAAATATTCATCTCCGAAAAAAAGTACATTTTCATCATCAAAAGAAACACCCATAAATCTTATAAAATAATCTTTTTGGAAAAAATCATTAATTGTATCTTTTAATTTTCCGTATATATGTTCATAAAACCAAGGGTATTCAAGGAACAGATGTTTTCCTTGATTTTGCATGATGTTTTGTTCTGCTTCCGAAACTGTCATTCTTTACCCTAATCATTATTATTTAACATATATACAATATATTTTTTTTCATGACATAACATCATTTATATGTTGTATTTTTTATTAAAATAAACCATTCCGAAGTACATATTATTTAAGGATTTTAAAGTAATTTTCAATATTTTTATTTCTTTTTC
This sequence comes from Candidatus Gastranaerophilales bacterium, assembly GCA_905235825.1. Taxonomy (GTDB): domain Bacteria; phylum Cyanobacteriota; class Vampirovibrionia; order Gastranaerophilales; family Gastranaerophilaceae; genus Avigastranaerophilus. The sequence continues at coordinate 5,158 of CAJONH010000004.1, read as the reverse complement.
TTAATTTCATTCATTAGTCTTAAAAATTCTACATCACCGAGCTGCAATTTAACTTTATTAATTTTTTTGTTAATTTTTCCCTGTAAATCTTCCGAATGCTGCGGTGCTAAAGTTTTAACCAAAATATAAGATTTTAAAGCCTGTTTAAATTGACTTTGCTCCGAATAAAAATCACCTATTTCAATATATGCAGAAACCGTATAACTGATATCATCCAAGCGTTTTGCCGCACCAAGAGCAGTTACAAGCAATTCGTGTGCTTTTTGAGGATTATCTTTTTTGCATAAATCAGCCAATTTAGTACAGGAATAGTATAAACCTTCATAGTTATTATGTTCTTTATCCGCATCAATGGACATTTCATAATACATTTTAGCAGCTGAAATATTCCTGCCGTCCATGGATATTTCAGCTAAATTTGAATATGCAGAAGCAAGAAATTCATTGACATTAACGTCTTTTGATGTTTGTACGCATCTTAAATAATATTTAATTGCAAGATTTGTATTTTTACCGTCATCAAGAGTCAGAGCATATTTAAAATAACATTCGCATAAAAGCGGAATATCGGAAAGTTTTTCGGCTTCCGAAAGTGCTTTTTTTGCATATTTTGCTGCCGCTTCAATATCCAAATTATTATCTTCAAGTTCCGATAAATCAAGATATACTCTAACTACCATTTTTGATGATACACCTAAAGGTGAATAGAGAATGCGTTTATATATTTCTTTAGCTTTATCAAACTTATAAACTTCGCTGTATATTTGTGCAATACTTAACAAAATTTCATTCGCCTTGTCGGGTGAGTCTTTTAAATACAGTTGATAAACTTTCTCATACAATTTTACCGCCTGCTCGGAATCCTGAATTTTTTTATAACAAATAGCAAGTTTTGTATAAATTATAGGTTCCTTAACTTTAAACATCAAATCATCTTTATATGTTAATGCTTTTTTATAATATATAATTGCGGATGAAAAATTAAAGGCTTCCTCATAGTTTTGAGCTATTTCTATATATTCCTCCATACTTTGAGGAACTTTATCATAATCAATTTCGGAATTATTTTCTTTTTCCATATCCTGTTTTAATTCAAGGTTTGAAATATCTTCCATTTTCTTTTCAACAGAATTATTAGAACTTGAAGCATTTAAAAGTTTGGAATCTTCATTTGAAAGCTCAAATCTTACAGCTTTGCCGTGAGTTTTTACCAAAGGCTGCGGACGGTATGCACTGGATTGTTTATTTTCCATTCCGGGTTCAAATCCGCCCGTTCTTGCATAACTTATATACTTAAATGATTGTAATGCTTCACCTATAGCGGTTCTTCCGGTTTGGTTGAATATTTTTTCAGCTTCCTCCAGTTTTTTTGTATGGTATGCAATTTCCTGCCTCATTGTTAAACGAGATAAAAACAATTCACGGTCAAACGGCTTTTGCGGAAGCTCCGCTTCATAAACATCAATAAGATATTTATGTATTCTTGTTTTTGTAGCTGTACTTATATTTTTTACATAAGCATTTTTTATATAATCTTTAAGATAATATTTCCCGAATTTTTCCGAAATAATATGCTTTTGAAATAAAAAGCCTATATCAGCTTCATTTGCGAAATACTGATTTACGAGGAAACCTCCCGAAACACCGTGTCTGAGTGCGGTTAAAAGTGTTAACAGTTTGGAAAATCTTTCGGTTGAAACGGATAATAATTTAGTTATTAAGTAGTCCAAAAAATTTTTTGATGTATTTTTATATTCCGCTGTAAATACCGTAAGCGACAATTTTAAAGTCTGCATAATCAAAACAGCCAGTTCCAATAAAAGAAAATGTCCTCTTGTTGCTTTAAAAAGTTCGTCACATTCGTATTTATTTCCTTTAATTGAATTTTCATTTAAATATTCCGTCATTTCATCAATCGTCAACGGATTTAACGTACAGCTTTGAGCCGATTCTCCCGATAGTAAGTCGCTCTGTCTGAATGTTCTTGATGAAATCACAACTTTAACTTTTTCATAATGTGAAAGATAATTTATAAAGTCTAAAATATCTTTTTGAGTATCTTTAGAACGCATATTTATTTCAAAAGAATCAAAAATAAACAGCATTGGCACATTACAGCTTTTTACATAAGTATTTATTTTTTCGGAAAAAATATTTGATTCAACTTTTGGCAATACAACTTTTTTTTCATTGTGATAAATTGAAAAATCCCTGAAAATAGACAATAGAACATCATCAAGATTTATTGCTTCCTGATATGAATTTCTAAAAACCAAAACATCGTCGCTTATAAAATCAAGAAAACAATCAGCTACATAAGTTTTTCCCGACCCCATAAAACCGTTTAAAATAAATATATTGTCTGATGATTCCATAAATTTAAGTATTTGAGCCAGAGCATTTAAATTATGATTTAATATAAAACTGTTATCTCTGGGAGAAATAAAACTTTCAAGGGCAGAATCATCTGTCCTTAAATCACGCAAAAAAGGGGCATATATGTCTTTAATGAAATTATAATCCATATTAATATCTTATAATACAATACCACTGACTTAAATCTGCTAAACAGAGTATTTTTCACTATTTTAACGGATTATTGTCCGATTGTACAATATTAAATTTTACAAGTCGTGCTATATTAACACCGTACACTATGAAAAGGAGCATTATATGAAGAAATTCTTAATACCTGTACTATTATTTGCAATGGCAGCCGTTTTTGCGGGCTGCGGTACGAAACAGGCAGCAGAACCGTCAAACAGTACAGAACAGGCTATTGAAGAAGTACAAGAAACTGTAGTTGAAATGCCGGAAGTTTCAAATTCGGAAACCGAACAAACAGCATCTGCACAATAACCGCTGAATAAAAAACGGTCAAAAAAATGGTTTTCATATTTTGAAAACCATTTTCTTATTTAATTAAATATTTATTTTTGTTTACTTGCAGCTTTTAATCTTGCCATTGCTCTTGCAAGAGCGTTATTTGCAAGTTTTATATCTTTTGCGTTTTCGGAACTGCCAATAATAGCCTCAGCTCGTTCTTTCGCAAGCTGAGCCCTTGCCGTGTCTATATCTCCTCCGAGTTCAGCCGCTTCGGTTAATATTACGGCTTCATTATTTTTAAATTGAAAAGCACCGCCCATTACCGAAAAATTTTGTGTTTCACTCCCTTTTTCAGCTTTTGCCGTTCCTATTGCAAGAACAGACATAAAAGGTATATGATTAGGCAATATACCGAAACTTCCCGCTGTTCCCTGTGCATAAATTGCATCAACATCATTTTCATATACAATTTTTTCAGGTGTTATTATTTTTAAATGTATGTTTTTTTCACTCATTTTTCAGCCTATTTCATATTTTTAGCTTTTTCAAGAACATCTTCTATAGTACCCGTCATATAGAAGGCTTGTTCGGGAATATTATCATATTTTCCTTCAATAATCCCTTTAAAACTTGCAATTGTATCTTCAAGTTTTACATATTTGCCCTTCATACCGGAGAATTGTTCTGCTACATTAAACGGCTGCGACAAGAACTTCTGAATTTTTCTTGCACGATTTACCGTTTCTTTATCTTCTTCACTTAATTCATCCATACCCAGAATTGCGATAATATCCTGTAATTCCTGATATTTTTGCAAAATTTCAAGGACTTTTCTTGCAACATTATAATGTTCTTCACCTACAATTAAAGGGTCAAGTGCTTTTGAATTTGAAGCAAGCGGGTCAACTGCCGGATATAATCCCAATGAAGCAATCTGTCTTGATAAAACCGTTGATGCATCAAGATGAGAGAATGTTGTAGCAGGAGCGGGGTCGGTTAAATCGTCGGCAGGAACATAAATTGCCTGAACGGAAGTGATGGAACCGTCTTTTGTTGATGTAATTCTTTCTTGAAGTTCCCCCATTTCATTTGCAAGAGTCGGTTGATAACCAACGGCAGACGGCATTCTTCCGAGTAAAGCGGAAACTTCCGAACCTGCCTGAACAAATCTGAAAATATTATCTATAAACAGCAGCACATCCTGTTTAGAATAATCTCTAAAATATTCGGCAGCAGTTAGAGCTGATAAACCGACTCTCATCCTTGCACCCGGAGGTTCGTTCATTTGACCGTATATAAGTGCAACTTTATCAATTACCCCCGATTCTTTCATTTCATTCCAAAGGTCATTTCCTTCACGGGTTCTTTCCCCCACACCGCCAAACACTGAAACACCTGCGTGTTCCGATGCAATATTATGTATTAATTCCATGATTAATACGGTTTTTCCTACACCGGCACCGCCGAACAGACCTATTTTTCCGCCTTTTTGGTATGGCTGTAAAAGGTCAATAGCCTTAATTCCCGTTTCAAGTATTTCAATATCCGTATTTTGCTCAACCAATGCGGGAGATTTTCTGTGAATAGGCAGATATGTATCGGTATCAATACCGCCTGCATTATCAACGGGCCGGCCTAATACATTTAATATTCTGCCTAAAATATTTTTACCGACGGGAATTTTTATTGGTTCTGCCGTGTTTATAACCTTCATTCCTCTTTTTATTCCGTCCGTAGAACTCATTGCTACAGAGCGGATTTTATTTTCACCTAAATGCTGCTGAACTTCAGCCGTAATTTTGTTATTATCATCGACAATAATTTCAATAGCATCGTAAATTTCAGGTAAAATTCCGGAACTGAACTCAACATCTATAACAGGCCCTATAACCTGTGTAATTGTTCCTTCTTTTTCGGCAGTTAATATCATAAAAATTCCCCTTTTTTTTAATATTATACAATCATAATTAAAATTTGTAAAAGATAAAAAAAAAGCCCGAAATTTATTCGGGCATCTACGTAAATATAGTAAATTTAATCTCCGCATTCATCATAACCTATATATTTTAAATGCCATCCGTCTGCCCCTCGGCATGTTGAATCATCTCTTTCACAACAATTATGAGAACATAGGACACTGCTTAAATACCAACAAGTTTGGGCAGGAATTTGACGGTATAAAGTTACACCGCTTCTAAAACCGGCACAGTATGATCCGCCATAGTTCATACTATAATAACCATATCCCTCGTACTATAGAGAAGTAGAAAAAATTAAAACAGGAAAAAGATTGAGTAATGACTAAATCATAAAGATTTGCATCAAGTTTAAT
>CAJONH010000003.1 GCA_905235825.1 Candidatus Gastranaerophilales bacterium | reverse complement strand
CGGCAATCCGTATAAATGGCAGATTAAAAGGTTATTCCTTGATAAAAGTTCTCATGAAGAAGGTAAACAGCTTATTGATTATATTATTGCAAAATTTGGTGCAAGGGGGGTTGATACCTTTTATGTTTGTTTTGATGATAACCAATCCGAATTAATTGAGCTTTTTGTTAAAGGCTGCGGATTTAGAATGTGTTCAAGTGAAGGCATGTGGTATGTTTCCAACATTAATTTTATAAAAGAAAATGTTGACGAAAGTATATTTAAAAATTTTAAAAATTCTGATGCTCAAAAAACTGCGGATTTATTTAATGACTCGTTAATTACTCATTATAAATATTCGCTGCAAAAGAGAAAAGAGGAATTTTACGATAAATTTATTCAAGGTTTTAATTCAGAGCTTGATTTTGAATACATCATTGAGGATACTGAAAATAATACATTAAAAGCCTTTTTGGAAATAAAGACAACCGATAATAAAAATTATTTTATCGATACTATTATTTCACCGCAATATTTTGAACTTTATCCTGATATTTTATCTTTTGCCGTAAAAAAAATAATCAAAAGAAATAAGAATTTTAAACTTTACATTAAGAACAGAAAGTATTTTCAAACGGGAGATATTACCGAAGAATTTTTCCGTAAAAATCGCTTTGAACTATTGCGAAATAATGTTGTTCTTGTTCGTGACTTTTTTAAACAAATAAAAAAGGAAAATAAAAATTTCAACGAAGCCGTTATTTTCTCTGGATTTGAAATATAGTTCACAATCCTATTTTTCTATCAAGATTTAATGCATCAATAATTTTCAACAGTGTTATAATTTCCAGTACTATTGCTCTAAAATTTTCAATTTTAGATGCAGGACTAAAGATAGGAATTTCAAACCAATCTTTTGCTGAGGAAACTGCAATATATATATTTCCGTTTTCAAAAGACATTTTTATATTTTGACCGATGCCTTTTTTTGCAAGTTGAGTCATTCTTTCCATAAAAGAGGTTGTTAACATGTAACGAGCTTCTATTTGGTCATCAGAGTATACATCATAGTATTTTTCAAATTCTATATCTTCTAAATGCACTCTGTTTCTGTTTTCAAAATTAAACAGTGAATGCTGACGTATTATTGTATAGCAATTACTTTTATATTTTTTCATATTAGGTAATTTTATTAAAATTCCTTGAAAAACAATTTTTTCATGCCTGTTTTTTCCGGAACCCGTTACATATCTTAAATCAAGCTGGGCAATATCCAAATTTAATAATTTATAGTTTCCGCTCAGTCTGTCGTCACAATAAAATCTGTTAAATTTATCAAACAATTTTAATTCTGCAATATGATTTTCAATATTTTTATCATCATTAATTTTAAAATCGCCGATAAAACTTAATAATTTTTCTAAAATAATATCTTTTGCACGAGTTTTATAATCTTTTCTTATAATTTCAGCTGAAACAATACTGCCAATGCCTATTAGAACTGTTATTTTAAATAAACCTTCACTGACTTTATAAATACCGCTAAAATCAACATATATTACACCTATTATTAAAGCAGAACCGATAATACAGCAGAGAATCATTCCTATAATATGTAAAATTCTTACATTTTCAAGTTTATTTAATTTAGAGCATAATTCTTTTCTGCAAAAATTTTTAAATTCTGCCGAAAAAACACTTTTTTGAATGTTTCTGTAATCTTGAGCCATAGTTTAAATCTTTATAAATAATCCGATGCTTTTATTGAAGATTTTGATGCCGTATCCGTTTCATAATAGCTGTAAGAGGCGGTTTCACCTGCACAAGCCGCAAATAACGACCCCGGAAATATTTGTATTGCGTTTCTTAACTGAGTTAAAGCGGAATTATAAAATCTTCTTGATGCTGCAATATGTTCTTCGACTTCGTTATATGTTTCCATTGCCTGAACCATAGTTGCATCCGACTTTAATGCAGGATAATTTTCTACATTAACCATTAAAGATTTTAATTGTGAATCCAGTTGAGCTTCAGCTGCAAATTTTTGAGCGGAACCTGGCATTGAATTCATTGCTTTTGTTCTCAATTCCGTAATTTTTTCAAATATTGATTTCTCGTGTTCCATAAATTTTTTAGCTATGGTTAATATATTCGGAATTAAGTCATAACGTTTTTTTAACTGAATATCTATTCCCGATATTGCTTCACGAACAGAATTCGCCGACATTATTACTTTTGCATACACTCCATACAGATACAATATCAATACTAATAATGCAATAATAATTATAATTACAGAATTCATATACATTCCTTTAATATTTATTACTATTATAGAATACCATTTTTTTTAATTTTCTAAACAGTAAATTTATATTAAATAAAATGTAATAATTATGCGGTTGTTGAATAACGTACCATAGGAGAAGAAAGTCCTTTTATTTCAGGTTCTTTTTCTTTATTATATTGGTACATGCGATATTCCGGCTGATTTTGTCTTTCTTCGGCAAGCAGGTTTTGAAAATCTTCAACATATTCACGCCATGGGCTGACAACTATATCATCAGGATTTAATGCTTCTTTTGATATACCGGCATGATGTATTAACGGTAACAGTTTTTCTTCACTTATTTTTATTACTTCATCAATTCCGTCATCTGTATCATTACATATAAAAGAGCCTTTGCCGTTTTTATCGGTTTCATAACCGACAATTGTTATTTCATGTCCGCCGTCAACGTGGTTATCCGTGCTTAAATGTGTATAACCTATAATAACATTCTGCCCCAGCTCCAGTGACTTTAAAATATGCTGTTTTGTTTCTTCTTGAGTGCAATTATAACCTTTTAATACACCGTTTTCATCCAAATTTTGATATACTACCGAATATTTTGGTGTTTCAAATATTACCTGTTCCGCAAAATTCTTTTCAAAATCGGTTAAACCTGTTTTATCGGGATTAAATTTGCCTGTTCTTTCATCAGTAATTGAATTATAAGAATTTTGCGATGCAAAATTCAAAATTGCAGACTGCATTAATACATCAATACACGAACGTTCTCCCGGGTCTTTATATGAGGTCTGAACTCTTGCTCTTACAATGGCATTTCTGTCAGGCTGTAATCTAAGTGTAACTTCATCCCAATTTTTGCCTAATTCGTTTGTTGTATTAAATTCTCTGAGTTTCCAAATACCTTCCGTAAAATTTTCGGAAAAATCGGATATTTTAATATTTTTATCAACACTATAGTTTTGACCTGTTAAACCTGCCGCAAATCTGGCAAATTCAGCGGGACATCTGTCTGCAAGATTAAATTCCATGCTCGCTGCCACACAGGAAGAAGAAATAACCTTCTTTGCAAATTCAGGTATTTTTTCTCCTGTTTCTTTTGTAATTTCATCTGCTACATTATCCGGTATATCACCGAATTTTTGAGTTATACTGCAAGGATTATCCAAGGCTTTTATTGTTTCCGATAAAATCAGTTTTTCGTCTAAACCTTGAATTCTCGGCTCTGATATTATTTTGTACAGATTTTCAAGTACCGTAGAACCGTCATTTGATGTATTGTTTTGGAGAATACCTCTTTGCTGTAAACTATCCAACTGTTTTGCCGTCTTTTTATCAACTTTCGATTTTATGATATCAAATTGAAGTTTAGAATCGGCGGTTGTTTTAACTTCTTTTTCGCCGGAATTCCAAAATGCCGTAAATGCAGGATGATACGCTCTTAAAATATCCGCATTTACACTTTTTAAATTTTGATTTACGGAGGTATTATTCGGATTTTTCAAAACCTGAGGTTTTTCCTTATTATTATTATTTAAAATATAATAATTATTATTTATATTACTTACTTCTGAAATATTTTGCATAACAACACTTATTTTACCTTCTACTTCTATAAAAAAGAATGAATAAAAAAATTGCCATGAAAATATTTATTTTGTTACAAATTAATAAATCAGAATATATAAATTATATGATTGGTATATCAAATAAAATTTTTAAATTTTTTTCATTTACCGCTTTACTGATAACAGAATAAATATCCTGCGTAAATAATCGATTTTCTAATGTATCAGGCAGAACAATATCATCTGTTTTTCGTGTATTTACAAAACCTTTATTTAACTCCAAAAAATTTTTGTAGAGTTCAAGTGTTTTTTTCCATAAATCGGGAATAATAACTTTTTTCCCAATGTAATAACTTGTATCTCTTTCATAAGAATCAAAATAATTTTCAAGAAAATTAACCTGAATAAGATAGTCATATTCTTTAATTTGTTCGGGAGTCAAACTTAAAAAAACATTGCCGATTATATCTTTCGGTGCTTTTTCATTTTCTTTTTTTATATAATAAGCCCATAAAAGACATCCATGATAAAATGCTATGTTATTTTCAATTCCTGAGTATATTTTATTATTATAAAGTTTAAAACGGGTTCTTTTTTGAGAAACGGAATGTAAATTCATCAATTGTGAATAAATATCATTGATAAATGTATTAAAATCTAAAATCAAATTTCCTATACCGGGGTCAAAAGCAACTGTTTCCTGCATTATTACATCCTTATTTCTATATTACCATGCAATAAAGACAATTTTAATGTTTGAATAGGCAGTGTATTATAATGAAATATTGATGCTGCTAAAGCGGCATCGGCACAGCCTTCATTAAAGACATTAATAAAATGTTTTGCATCGGCACCTGCACCGCCTGAAGCGATAATCGGAATTTTTGAATTTTCGGCAGCTAATTTTGTCATGGGAATATCAAACCCGTTTTGAGTTCCGTCTGCATCCATAGATGTGAGGAGAATTTCGCCTGCTCCTCTTGATTGGACTTCATCAACCCAATCTATAAGACGTTTTCCTGTATTAACTCTGCCTGCATTTATGAATACATAGTAGTCATCATCAACTTTTTTTGCATCAATAGCTGCAACAACACATTGTGAACCGAAATATCCTGCCGCATTATTTATTAAATCAGGATTTTTAACCGCTGCAGAATTTATTGCAATTTTATCGGCACCTGCCATTAAAAGAATTTTCATGTCTTCTATTGATTTTATTCCGCCGCCTACCGTAAAGGGAATAAACACCTGTTTTGCAACCTTTTCAACCATTTCGACAGTTGTTTTTCTTCCTTCATTTGTTGCAGTTATATCAAGGAAAACAAGCTCATCCGCACCTTCATCCGAATACTTTTTTGCCAAATCGACAGGATTACCCGCATAGCGTAAATTTTCAAAATTTACTCCTTTTACGGTTTCACCGTTTTTTACATCTAAACAAGGTATTATTCTTTTTGCGGGCATAATTAAAACTGTTTCAAAAATCTAACATCATTATTAAAGAATAAACGTATATCATTAATAGCATATTTAAGCATGGTTAATCTTTCAACACCCATGCCGAAAGCAAAACCCGAATATATTTCAGGATCGATACCGACATTTTTTAATACGTTAGCGTGAACCATGCCTGAACCCAATACTTCAAGCCAGCCTGTTCCGCTGCAAGTACGGCAGCCTTTTCCTCCGCACATAATGCATTCAACATCCACTTCCGCACTCGGTTCCGTAAAAGGGAAATAACTGGCTCTAAAACGTGTAGGACGTGCAGAACCAAAGTATATTCTGACAAATTCGTTTAAAATTCCTTTTAAATCACCGAATGTGATATCCTTATCAACAAGAAGCCCTTCAATTTGATGGAAAAGATTATTTTTTCTTGCACTTACGGCTTCACATCTGTATACACGCCCCGGAGAAATAACTCTTACCGGAGGTTTTTGATTAAGCATTTGTCTTATTTGGGCTCCTGAGGTTTGACTTCTTAATATAACGTTAGGGGCAGCTTTTGTATAAAACGTATCCTGCATATCTTTTGCAGGGTGATCCGGAGGAAAATTGAGCATATCAAAATTTATATATTCCGTTTCAACTTCAGGGCTGTATTCCGATGGCATAACGGAAAATCCGAGTCCCTGAAATATTTCCACAATTTCATTAACCGTTTGAGTTAACGGATGAATTTTTCCCTGAGGTCTAAAATCAGAAGGAAGTGTTATATCTATTTTTTCCGATAATAATTTCTTATCAAGTTCTATTTTATACAATTCATTATTTTTATCTTCAAGCATCTGCTCCAGTTGATTTGAAACATTATTTGCAAGTGAGCCGATAACTCTTTTATCTTCATCTGAAAGGTCTTTTAAATTTTTTTTAATTGAATTTAATTCGCCTTTTCTGCTCAAATATTTCAATTTGACTTCATCCAAGTCTTGAACTGACATTGCAGATTTAATTTCCTGTGCCGCTTCCTCTAAAATTTGCTCAAGTTTCTCTTTCATAATTGCCTCAATATTTCATTATTTAACATTATTATAAAATAAAGAAAATTAAAACAAAAGATTTTATTATAGAGTTTTTAGTAATATTGTTCATTTGTCAGACAATTTTAACCAGTCTGCAATTTTCATGACTGTCAAGATATGAAATGATGTTTGGATTTACATCTTTAAGCTCCGTATTTTCGGGAAGTTTTATGCCCATTATTTCAGGACGTACAAAACCTTCATACATTTTGTTATTTTTAAGAACAGTTCTTATTGTTTTTTCCATTTGCGGGTCAATTTTTCCGATTTCATCGAGGGTTGTACAGTTCTTTATTTTTTCTGTTCTTTTAGTATATTCAGCTTGAGATAAATCAAGTTCTTTTTTTATTAATTCGGGAATATAGCTGAATCCTCGCTGACAATGACAATTTTTACTTGTTGAACGCATCAGCATATTAACGGTATATAAGTTTCTTTGAGCACCTGTTCCGCTGTCTACATCGGTATAAGATTGAAACCATAAGTCATTGCCTATTCTCGGACGTGTAAACAGTGCGTAGTTTTCGGAATTTTGTCCGCCTTTTGCAAACTGTTTATCTTTTCCTCTCTGTCCCACGCAAAGAAAAGATTCCGAGTCTGTGAATGAAAGAATTTCAACATTCATTATTGAATCCGGACTTGGCATGCAGTGCATTGTGCTGCTTAATTCACTGTCTTTTGATATTTCCGTTATTTTATATTCTTTACCGTTTAATATTTCGGTCTTATAAGGTAGGTTTGTTATATCATCGGATAATGCAGGTATCGGATTTTTCTTTCTGTAATCTTCTTTATGTATAATCCAGTTAACTTTCGATGTCAAAGGTTTTCTCTCTGATTGCGGTATTTCGTCAAGCAGATGTTTTAATGTTTCATAATAACTTTTGCAAAAATTTTCCTTTGAGGACATATCAATATTACTAAAAATTTTCATTTTTTGATTTAATTCATTCATATCCCAATTTTTTGCCCTATAAAATAATGTGGGATTAAATGCTTTTACAAAATTTCCAATAAATTCTTTTTTGTTTTCATTTGATAATGTTCTAAAATTATCTAAATTAATATTTTTATATTTTTCATAATTTTTAAATTCCAGCAATAATGCCGTGCAATCGTTTATTTTTTCATCTCCGAAAATTTTATGAACAGACTCTAAATTATGATGATTTCTGTATAATCTGTCTAAAGTTGTTCCGTTTCGTTTATCTTTGTCCAAATATTTATTGTATATTTTTGCTGTATCTTTATCCCAGTACATTAGTCCTGAAAAATTTCTGTCTTTGGTTGTTTCATAATATTCATTTAAATATTTTACCGTTCTTTTATCCGTATGACGTAAAATATCTTTTGCTGTTTCCTGCTCATATTTTTTATAAGTTGTACCGTCTAAATATTCTTCAAGTTCTTTTTTATCATTGTTTAAGTCGTATAATATTTCTTCATCACTGCAATTTTTTATATCATTTTTTATTTTTTCCAGCTTTTCTTCAGGGTTTTCTATTTTTTTTATTTTGGTATCAACAATACTTCCGATTAGCTTTTTATTACTTATAACAGTTTCAACTATATCTTTATTCATCTCATCTATCGGCAGATTAGACAAAAATTCGATATCATAGCCTTTGGGTACAAGTTTATTTATGACTTCACGTGCAGATTTTGCATCGCTCATTGATAAAAAATTTTTTATAATTTCATTTCTTTCTTTCGGCTTTATATTATTTTTTTTCATAAGACTGTTAATGTCGTCATACAATGCAAGTTCTTCGGGTGTTTTTATTTTATTGTTATTGCAATAATCGTTTTCAGGTACTCCTTCTAACCGTGCTTTTAGTTCTTCGGGTATATCCGTTCTGCTTTGCAGTAATTTAACAAACTCGCTTGGTTTTATATTTAAAATTTCCTTGTCGCTTAAAGGCTTAAATGTTTTGTTATTTGCTGTACTTAATTCAAAAGTATCTTCAATTTGCTTCGGGATTTTTACACCCGAAGTTTGAGTTTTATAATCTTTTTCATTTTCGATGCGAGCCTGAGTTACAGGAGTAAAATTAAGCCGGAAAGACATTGCACTTATAATTCCTTGATAAAAATAATACACACATAATTTATAAAACAATTAATGTGTTAAAAAATTGACTTTTAGAACTCATAAAAAATCTGTGGGTTTTAACAGGAGTCTGTTCAATTAAATCGTCATTCTTAGGATATCTAATAATTATTTTTCTTCAAACAGCATATTTCCTTCTTCATCAAAGTAAAATTCTATCCAATCATCACTATTTGGGAATTCTATGTTTGAACTGATTTTTGCCGGTATATAACCTGCAAAAGATTTATTAAAAAATCCGCAGCTTATAAGTATTACAAGTGCCATAATTACCGAAATCATAAAACCTATGGCGATAACCGCTCTTTTATATATATTGGGAAATAAATATTTATCATCCTCTTTTAGCTTTTTTATAATTTTTTTTGAGTAATTAACATTAGCCTTAGCCATAAAATTTTCTGCCGATTTTTTTATATTATTTCTGAGAATATAAACATTTGAGAGTTCATCTCTTGCAGTTTTGGATTTAAGAAGATACTTTCTGAATTTCAAACTATCTTCATAACACAATTCATCATCAACGTATGGCGATATATTTTTATAAAAAGATTCATATTCTTTAATTTTAAAAATTTTACCTGCTTCAATTTTGTCAAATTCATTAAGCATTTTCTCATATTCAAAATGAAGACTATCTATAATCTCCGTCATTTCATAAAATTTTTTTCTGCAAGACTGACATTGTGAAAAATGTTCTTCAACAATCAAACGTTCTTCCGGTGTTAATTTATTTTCTATATATGCACTTAACATTGATGTAATTTGTTTACAAATAAAATTTTCCAATTTATTCTCCTTTAATTAACATAAGGTTTCAGACATTCCTGCAGTTTGCTTCTTGCTCTTGCTATGCGGGATTTGACAGTTCCTACATTTGTCTTTGTAATATTGGCAATTTCTTCATAACTCAAACCCTGTAATTCACGTAATATAATTACAAGCCGAAAATTTTCGGGAAGTGAACAAATCATTTCCTTTATGATTTCAGTCAGTTCTTTTCCTATTGTATTTTCATCGGGTTTCAATCGATTATCGCAGACATTTAATGAACAATTTTCATCTTCATCATTAAGCCAGTATGATTCTATGGAAACAGCCTCCGGAACCTTTTGTTTTTTGCGTAATTCATCATAAAAAAGATGTGTTACAATTTGCCCGACCCAGGATTTAAACAGTTTGGGATTTTTTAAATTTTTAATATTTTTAGACATCCTAAATAATGCTTCCTGTGTTAAATCCGATATATTTTCTTTTGATGCACCAAGATAGCTGAAAGAAGTATAAATGCTTTTTTGCTCCCGTTTTATAAGTTCCTCCAAAGCATCATAATCAGTTTCCTGTGCAGCCGTAATTAAATCATATAAATTCATTTCTTTGTATTTTCTTTTTGATAAGCCTGTCACAATCGACACCTGTTTTGTCTGACTTTTTTATAAATAAACGAAACAGGAAAAAGAAACCATAGGTCAACAGGCAGGTACAATTTGGTATAAATATAAGTCATTAGAATAGTTCCTTAATCTGATATATGAAGAAATATTAAGAAAAAAACTAAAAATATAAATTTAGCTTAACATATCTTTATAAAAGTATTGAAATCAATATTCAAAAATGATATATTAATAGTATATAAAAAATATATACATTTAAAATTAATGCAGGTTGTGTGTTTTAGCATTAATTAATAAGCAAGCCGTGTATAGGCTTAATTTGTCTGCAAAAATGCGGATGTGTGTTCACTAAGTAAATCAGGAGTATAAATTATGACATTAAATTGTGTATCTTTCGACGAAACCGAAACAAAAGAAAATATTTTCCCCGAAGATAATTTAACGGGATATATCAGAGAAATTTCAAAATATCCGAATTTAACAGCCGAAGAAGAACAGGAAACAGCGAAACAGGCAAAAGAAGGCTCGGCAGAAGCAAAACAAAAATTGATAAAAGCAAATCTGAAATTGGTAGTAATTATTGCCAAAAAAATCATACATACAAGTAAACTGCCTATGATTGATTTAATACAGGAAGGCAACATCGGTTTGATAGTTGCGATAGATAAATTCAATTGGAAATATGGCTACAGATTTGCGACTTATGCAGCTTGGTGGATTAAGCAGGCTATGTTTAAAGCCATTTCAGAGCAGTCACACAGCGTAAAAATTCCCGTATATATACAAGAAACATTATCTAAATATTCCAAAATAAAGGCTGAAATTGAAAAAGACGGAGTAAGTGCCGATATCGAAGAAATAGCAAAAAGAATGAACATAGATTCCGCAAAAATTAATAATTATTTAAATGCTAATAAAAAAACATTATCGCTTGAAGGTGATTATGAAATGCAAAACGGTTCGGAAGTAAGATTAATTGACATAATTGAAGATAAAAGAAGCTCTGTATCGGGAAAAATTGAGCGAGAAAATCTGAAAAAGGAAATCGTACAGCTTTTAACCGGCTTGAAAGACCGTGAACAAAAAGTAATTTCTTTAAGATTTGGTTTAGACGGCGAAGAAAAACAAACTCTTGAAGAAATAGGTAAAATATACGGTGTTACCAAAGAATGTATAAGACAAACGGAAGCAAGAGCTTTAAATAAATTAAGAAATAATAAACAGACATTAAGTTTGTATGATGACTATTTAAATTGAAAATAAAATTACGGAATTTTTGTTATAATAAAAATATAGCGGACATAATGTATTATTGGTATCTGATAAATGTTAAATCAAAGCATAGAAAAGTCGTTGGATTTTGTAAAACAGCAGGCATTTGAAACAATAAGCCGTACAAAATTATATTCTTATAAAGGTACGGTATCTAAATTGCTGGGGTTAACCGTTGAAGTAAAACTTCCGGGGCTTAAAATCGGTGATTTATGTTATATAGAAAATTTTCAAGGAGAAAAAAAGCCTGCCGAAGTTGTTGCATTTAAAGGTGATACGGCACAACTGGTTTTGTTATATGACGGTGCCGGAATAGGTCAGGGCAGTTTAGTATCAACAACTTATGATTCAATCAGTATACCGGTAGGAGATTTTTTACTCGGCAGACTAATAAGTCCTTTGGGTGAACCCATTGACGGAAAACCTTTAGATACGAGAGGAGCACCTTTAAAACCGATAGACGGGCCTCCTCCGGGGGCATTTGAGCGTCCTATTATTAAAACTCAATTTTCAACAGGAGTCAGAGCAATAGATTCTCTGCTTACAATGGGTGCAGGTCAGCGTATGGGATTGTTTGCCGGCAGCGGTGTCGGTAAAAGTACTCTTTTGGGTATGATTGCAAGAAATTCGGATGCTGATGTAAACGTAGTTGCACTGATTGGAGAACGTGGCAGAGAAGTTAAAGAGTTCGTTGAAGATTCACTCGGTGAACTCGGTATGGCAAAATCTGTTCTTGTATGTTCAACAGGCGACCAACCTCCCTTAATTCGTCAAAAATGTCTTCATACCGCAACAGCTATTTGCGAGCATTTTCGTGATCAGGGCAAAAAAGTTTTTTTAATGACAGATACAGTTACACGTTGTGCAATGGCAGGCAGAGAAGTAGGTTTATCAATCGGTGAACCGCCTACTATGAAAGGTTATCCTCCTTCAATATTTTCATGGCTCCAAAAAGTTCTTGAAAGAACGGGAAACGGGGAAAAAGGGTCAATTACTGCATTATATACAGTTCTTATGGAAGGTGACGATATTAATGACCCTATAGTTGATACCGTACGTGGTATTGTAGACGGTCACATATTTCTATCAAGAAAGGTTGCGGAGATGAACCATTATCCGGCTATAGACGTACTTGGAAGCGTCAGCCGTTTGTTTACGGCTATAACCTCGGAAGAACATAAACAGGCAGCATATAAAATGCGTAAAATAATGTCATTATACAGAGAGAATAAAGACTTAATCGATGTAGGTATGTACAACCCGGGTTCAAACCCCAGACTTGATACTGCAATACAATTAATGCCCAATATTAATGCATTTCTTCAGCAGAGAACATCGGACAGTGTTACAATGGAATCTACAATTAATACTCTTATATCTATGATGAAGGGTGTTGATATATAATTACAAATTAAAATTATATGCCCGAGCAAATTTCGTTATAAGCCCGAAGGGTGTGAACGAAATTTGCTCGGGCATTCTTCTTTATCTTTTATTATATACTGCCATTTGCACCCGTGATTACACTTTATTACAAAGGAATTTGCCAGTTTATCAAAGTCGATTTGGTCAAAGTAAGTTGTAACATCTTGTTTTGGTTGACTAAAGTCAACCCTACTACTAAAGGTTACGTTATTAAAAGCAAACAGGCGGTTTTGTAATAGGACTTTCCTAAACATTATCCATAGACTTGAATATCATCAAGATTTGTATTCATTTTTGCATTAAATAAGTCATATTTTACTTGCATATCAAGCCAAAATTCTGCATCAGAGTTAAATGCTTTTGCAATTTTTAATGCCATAACAGGTGTTATAGCTGCTTTACAATTAACAATATCGTATATAGTTTTTCTTGATACACCAAGCATTAATGCAACTTTTGCAATAGATAGCCCAAGTTCATCTATAAATCCGGTTTTTAATAATTCTCCGGGATGCGGCGGATTGTACATTGCCATATTTTATAATTCTCCTATGTTTTTTATATTAATGATAGTCTTGATAATCTACTATATATACATCTTCACCTTTAAACTCAAAGGTTATTCGCCAATTTGCCTGCACAGTTATTGAATACAAATTTTTCATATCTCCTTTTAATTTATGCAGTCTAAATGCTGGGATATTTAAAACTTCAATCTTTTTTGCAGTATCTAATGCAAATAAAATGAGTCTGATTTTTTGTTCGTGAATTACTTGTATTCCTTTTGTACAGCCTGTTTCATAATAATCACGCAAGCCTTTGTGTTTAAACGATTTAATCATACTATTATTTTAACATATTAATTTGTATATTGTCAAGTAACACTATACAAATAATTAAAAAACACTTTCAGCAATACTATTTAATTTATCTTTTATCAATTCCCATTCTTGATTTAAGTCTAATACTCTTATACTGATATTATTTCCACTCATGTTAAATGTATTTTCTTCTGTCGGAATTTCATCTTCTTTTTAGCATACAAAAGCATTCCCTCAATATTACCTGTATTATCAACATCTTTATTTTTAACATAGGTAAAAATCTGATATAAATTATTTGAT
>CAJONH010000002.1 GCA_905235825.1 Candidatus Gastranaerophilales bacterium | reverse complement strand
GCTTTTTGCCGATAAAGGAATGTATGCCGCAACAAACGGCATTGTTCTTCTTGAAAATTTAATCGGAAACATATATGAAGATAACAAAGTAAAAGCCAGTTTTAAGTCAGATAAAGGGACTTATAATTCAGATACAAAACAAATAATTTTATACGATAATGTTATAATGGTTTATGTAGATGGAACAAACGTTAAAACAGACAGGCTTATATATTCGGGCAAACACGAAGATATTATTGCAGCAGGCAATGTCAGAATAGAAAAGCCGAATGAAGCAGTAGTCATGGGGTTAGAAGCCGTATTAAGCAGCGATCATAAAAAATTTGATATAAAAGGCAGAACCGAAACTCATTTTTATTTGTAGAAAACGAGCATAATATGAAAAGAAAAATTTTAAATTTATTATTGATTACAGCATATTTGACCGCCGGAGCATGCTTTGCAGGAACATTAACTGTTGAGTCTGATTCTCAGGAGTTTAAAGACAGTGACAGGAAAATATATCTTGAAGGAAATGTCAGAGTTAAAACAGAGGATGCTGATGTTTTAAGTCCAAGAGCAGTTGTTGAAGTTAATCCGGATAACAATAAAGTTAACCGAGTTGAATTTAAAGATAATGCATATTCATACAGCTTTAAAGACGGAAAACAGCATGAAATAAAATCTCAAATTTTAGGCATGTCTTTGCTTGATAAAGTTGTAACCGCTGAAGGTAATACAATTTCTACAATTACGGAAAAAAATAAACCTGTTGTAATTGTTACCGCAAACAGGCAGGAATATCATAAAAACGAAAATGTTATGAAGGCTTTCGGCAGTGTTAATATCGTTTATAAAGATATTAATACATTTTCAAATGAAGCATCGGTTTATTTAAATAAAAAAAATGATGTAAAGAAAATAGAACTTATTGGAAATGCAAAACTAAAGCAGGATAGAAATAAAATTCACGCAAATAAACTTACCTACGACAACGTAAAAGAAGAAGCGGAAGCATTTGGAACAGTTTACACCGATGTTACAACCGATGATAATAAAAGAATTGAAGTATGGTCAAATTATCAATATTACGATAAAAAAGCCAACTTTGTTACAGCGTCGGGAAATGCTCATATAAAATATGAAGATTATGATGCATTGGGTCCAAAAGTCAATTTATACAGTGATAAACAAACGAAGAAGTTTAATGAAGCGGTATTTTTAGGTCGTTCTACCATTGAAACAAAAGGCAGAACAGTTACTGCCGATAGGATTACCATAACAATGAATCCTAAAGACTTTAAAGCAGAAGGAAATGTTAAATCGGTTATTCCTAATTTTGGAACTTAAATATTTGCCATAAAAAATATGTAATAAACTTTATATTTCCAATGATTTTTCACTTAACGGCTGGCTGACCATAATACCTTCACCGCCGATAAATTTTATCTGCCTGCCGTTTAAATATAAATATACTTTCTTTTTATCGGAATTTTCAATTGAAGTTTTAATTAATTGCATCATACGGGAATATATACTATCTGTTCCTCCGCCGTATTGAAAATCGGAACTGAAATCAATAATTATTTTATTTCCGCTTTCATTTATTCCCAATAACTTAGTATTATTTGGAATTTCACTGTAAGCTCCTGCAGCTTTTTCAATCACATTAGGACCTTTTAAAAGTTCATTTATAGCAAATTCCAGTTTATTTTCACCTTTTGGTACATCTCTTTTTACTTTTTTATAAATTCCGTTTGAATTTGAATCAAGTGCAAGAAAATATACATTAATTGTTTCAAGCTGTTCATCTTCTTGTTTTAATATTTCTGAAGGCTTTTTTACCTGCTCATTTTCATTATTTCCGGAAATTTCAATTTTGGGAATTTTTAATGAAGAAAATACTCCACCAAAATTAAACCCCGTTTTTTCTTTTATAAAGAAAAATGAAAGTATAAGAATTATTAAAATTACTATTTTTGAAAAATTACTCATATCTTAGTCCATTATATCATAACTGTTAAATTAAACTATAAAGTTTATGTAATATATAATAATTTTTTCAATTTTGAATATGATAATACGGTAATTCTATATTCATATCAAGTTTTTTAGCATTAGATTTAAAAATTTTAGATTTATAAATTCCGGTATAAGCAAGAAAATATTTTATGCTGACAGCTAAAACACCTATGCCGTATTTACAAGAACGTACAAAGTTTATTGATGATGCTTCGGGAAAATATTTTGTAGGACAGCTTATTTCTCCCGTATTAAATCCGTAATATTTAACAAGTGCAAGCATTTCATTATCAAAAATAAAATCATCGCTGCAATCCTCTAAAGGAAGCGTTTCCAATACTTTCCTTTTAAAACCTCTAAATCCCGTATGGTATTCGGAAAGATGCTGTCCTAAAAACAAATTTTCAAAAGCAGTTAAAAATTTATTGGAAACATATTTATACAAAGGCATACCGCCGTCAAGAGCATTTGAAAGCATCCTTGAAGCAATTACCGCATCGTATTCTTCAAATGCAAGCATGGAAGCAATTGCAGGTATTAATTTCGGTGTATATTGATAATCGGGATGAAGCATTATAACGATATCTGCCCCCGACTTTAATGCGGCAGTATAACAAGATTTTTGATTTCCGCCATATCCTCTGTTATTTTTGTGAACAATTGTTGTTATATTTAAGTCTTTTGATAATTCTTTTGTATTATCGGTTGATTTATCATCAGTTAAAATTATTTCATCAACAATCTCTTTATATATTTCATTGTATGTTTTTTCTAACGTTTTTTCGGCATTATATGCCGGCATGATTACAACTATCTTTTTTCCGTTTAGCATAATTTGTCCTGATTTACTATATTAAAATTATAAAGTATTTTTCATATAAAAGTTGTTAACTTTTGTAAAATGATGCTATAATATATTCAAGTCTGATAATAATATTGTCGACTAAAAAACTAAGAAGATTACTGGTGATAGTTTGTTATGAGTTATGAGTTAAAAAAGAGTTTAGATACTGTTTTGGATTTTCTCCCTGAAGAAAAACAAACATTATTAATTGTAGATGACGAAGAAAATAATTTACAGCTTTTAAAACGAACATTTAGAGGCAAATATAATATTTTAATGGCTCATAACGGGCTTGAAGCACTTAATGTCGTAAAAGAGCACGCTGATGAAATTTGTTTAATTGTAAGCGACCAAAAAATGCCGGTGATGGAAGGCACCGAATTTTTACAGCACGTTAAAGAATATAATCCGCAAATAATAAAAATTCTTTTAACAGGTCACGTTGGTACTGATATTTTGGTATCAGCCATAAACGACTGCGATTTATTTCAATATATTTTAAAACCGTTTGAATTGGAAGAATTAAAAATAGCTGTTGAAAACGGAATTGTAAAACATTCAATGGCAAGTAACAATAAACTTTATTATAAAGAGTTAAGAGCTTTATTTTACAAAACAATAAGGGCAATGTCCAATACTCTTGATACAAAAGATGCATATACAAACGGTCATTCATTGCGTGTAACATTATATTCAATGATTTTAGCAAAAGAACTCCATTTGGATAATCAGTATATGGAAGATATTGAAATTGCAGGATTATTGCACGATATCGGAAAAATTGCCATGCCAAAAAATATTTTGTGCAAAAACGGCAAATTAACGGATGATGAATTTAAAGTTATGAAATCACATCCTTCCAAAGGCGGAAAAATTGTATTTAATATTAAAAAATTACAATTAATTTCATCTTGGGTAAAAACACATCACGAAAAATGGGATGGCAGAGGCTATCCGGAAGGACTAAAAGGTGAAGAAATTCCGCTTCCCGGAAGAATTATAGCACTTGCTGATACTTACGATGCAATGACATCAACAAGACCATACAGAAAAGCTCTTTCGCATGAAACCGCAATGGAAGAAGTTAAAAGATGTGCAGGCACACAGTTTGACCCGAAACTTGCAGAACTTTTTATTTCCTTATCTGATGAAATAAATTTTGCAAGACAGCATCCTGTTGAAATGTATGAAAAATATTCATTCTTAGGAAAAAATATTGATTTTAAAATTTCATCCGAATCAGCAGTTAATGCCAGAGTTACGGAAGAAACAGCGGCTGTGCAATAAAAGAGCGGTTAAGCATATATTTAAATTGAATAGAAAAAAAGAAAAATTTATAATCTGACTTGACTTTTAAGTAAACAACAGCTAAGATAGATATATAAATTTGATGGGACGTCGCCAAGTGGTAAGGCACCTGGTTTTGGTCCAGGCATCTCGGAGGTTCGAATCCTTCCGTCCCAGTTTTAAAAGGCTTTTTAATAAGAAGCCTTTTTTTATTGCTATTTAATGTATTTTGCGGTTATTTCAGGCAGAATTATATTCCATGCTTCTTCTGATGGATGTATATTGTCCTCAAGCCAATACTTTTTATCTGTAAAATCAGTATTTTTAACAATATCGTTTACCCTGATAACTGTTATACCCATTTTTTCAAGATTTTTAATTTCATAATCAGGTAACTCTCTGTTTGATAAATCAGGAAATTCAATCATTATAAATTTAGAAGCAGGATATTTTTCAGAGGTAATACGAACTGACTCTTTAATTAAAGCATTAAAGAGTTTAAAATCTTTTTCTTCTTCTTCTGATTTTTTTAATTCTATTTTATTTAAAAATCTTTTTATAATAAATGAAGAATAAAAAGGCTTAAAAAACGGCTTAACTTCAATCAAATTTCCGTTTAACAGTTTATATCTCACATTAAACATATCAACTAACGGATTAATTTGATAATTATATAATCTTCTGAGATGATGCCAAATAAACGTATAAATAACATAATCGGCTTGCGGAGCCTGTTTAAAAAAATCTTCCTTTGTGAGCTGATAATACATAAATTGAGTGCCTGTAGCACCTTTTGCCCTGTTTATACAGCTTCTTCCTGTCATTTTCGATATTTTTCCGCAAGGTGCCTGAGTATCACTAAGTCCTGCACCTTCAGCAAATGAACACCCAAACCAAATTATCGGTTTTTTATCGGAATTTTCAATTATAAATGATTTTCTCCACAAAATCGGTTTAAAATCGGATAATATAGTATATTTTGTTTTATAAGATTTACTGTTATTTGCAGCTAACTTATCAGTTTTTGACTTAAATACATCATTTTCTTTCTTTGCGGTATTAAAACATAAAAGTTCGGCAAAACAAAGCAAAATAATAACTACAACCGTATTTATAACAAATTTTTTAAACATATCTTCTCCGCTTTTATAATTATTATACACTCACATCAAAATAAAAGATGCTTTACGGCAGACAGTTCCTCATATACGGCACCGGCTTCAGATAGTTCTTCCATTGTTATGCCAAATAAATTTATATATTTAATTGTATCATCCGTAATATTATTAATATGAATATCAGAAATAATTTGATGAACGACCTCTGCTCTTTTTAATACTACAGAGTTTTTTTCAATATTTTTCGCAAGTGTTCTTTTTTTTGATTTTCCCATTCCTAATATTTCCTTAGATATATTTTAATTGAAAGATTATATAAATGAAATAAATAAAAATATTAAAAAATGTAACATTTATTTTAAAAAATTTTCAGTATATATCAAATTTTAAAATTTACGGTCTTTAGCTTAACAAAAGCATTTATCATAAAAGGAGTATTTATTTATGAAGATTGATAGAATTAATGTAAGCAGCAATTATAGTACATTCAAATCTAATACGGTGAATCAATCAACACCACGTGATATAAGAAGAAATGACGAAAATAAAAATAATATGGAAGCAATAAATAACTCGGCACTGGCAGACTCATTAAGGGCTGCGGCAACGGTAACACCCGCAATTTCCAATGAATTAAACGCAATGTCAAGTTTAGGTATATATGAAAATAAAAACTCCGAAATTAACTCAGAAACAGAAACAACTCCCGTAACGATAAATGCAGAGGTAAACGAAATTGAAGATAATCAAAACGTAACAGATGAAATCAGTTCTGATACTAAAGTTACAGATGCAAATAACAGTCAGCCGGCTGAAGGTCAAAGGTTACTTGATACCGGTGTAACAGATGATGAAATGATTGAAATAATGAAAGAACCAATGGATTTATTATTTAATAAATTAGGTGCTACTCCCGAAGAAAAAGAAGAACTGTTTAATATGCTGATAAACGCAATTAAAACAAAAGATAATGAAGCTGAAAATACTCAGGATGTTAGTAATGAAAATACGGATACAGCATCAAAAACAGAAAATATAGAAACAATAGATGTTGCTTCAATAGATGAAAATAATGAAACAATATCCCGTGATAACTTATCCGAAGCTGAAATTGATGATAGAGAAGATATTGAAGATAACAATGAAACAGAGGAAGAAAATGATGAAAACGAACTTCCTTCTGAAGAAAGACCTCAAAAATCGGTTGAAGATGAGTCTAAATCACCATTTAGTGCAAGATTTATAAAATATATATCCGATAGATTTATCTAAAATAATAATGCGTTAAGAAGAACGCATAATAACATATAATAAAAGAGAAACGAAGTAAAATCGTTTCTTTTATTTTTGTTAACTTACACTTGATATATGATGAAAAAACTTATGTTTTTTTATATAATCTCATTATAAAAGATAGAATAAAGGTAAAAATGCTTCCAATAGTAACACAGGAACAATCGACTTTATGTTTTGCTGAAATTTTTCAGGATGTTCATTCTTGGCGAAAAAAAATGATACATTATATCAAAGATGAAAATCCGGAAATTAATTCTGCAATTATTGAAGCTGCACAAAATACGGATTTAGACCCTAAAGCAGTTGCACTTGGTGCTTATATGACTTATGTGCTTTTAGAAACTGCAATGAAAGAAGAATCAGGTCAGGAAGTCTTCACTCTTGATGAATAAGTTATAGCTTTTAAGATTTTGTTTTTATGACTTGGATAAAATCTTCAACAAGCTGTTCATTCCATTGTCTGCCGGCTTCTTTTCTTATGATTTCGATAATTTTGTCAATTGAATATGCCTGCCTGTACGGTCTATCTTCTGCCATGGCATAGAATGCATCTACCAACAATACTATTTGTGATGATATCGGAATTTCTATACCTGATTTATGTCCCGGATAGCCGTTGCCGTCCCAGTTTTCGTGATGACTTTCTATAATTGGAATAATATCCTGTATTTTTGATATTGGTTTTAAAATCTCTCTTGCAGCAATTACGGGATGACGTTTTATAATTTCTTTTTCACTCTCGGTTAATGGTTCTTTTTTGCTAAATATATCTTCAGGTATCATTATATTACCTATATCATAAAGCAATACGGCAAGTTTTAATTTATCAATTTCAGTTTGGGGCAAATCAATTTTTTTTGCAAGCATTACGGCTAAAAGCTGTTTCGATTTCGTTGTACCTTCTTTATACATTCTGTTATACATTTGTGATATCATATCTACGACAGAAAATAGAATGTCATTTGATTGTTCGTTTTCATTTCTTATTTCAGTAAGTTTTTCGTTCAATTTTTCGGCTGTTTTTTCGTCAATAGGAATACGTTTTTTTGCAATAATATCCATAAATGTATCAATTGCTGTTTTTTTCCAATTTAGTTCAGGTTTCGCTGCTGCTATTTTAACTTGATTTCTTCCGTTTAATTTTGCCTGATACATTGCTTGATCAGCCATTTCAGTTAATTCATCAATTCTGTCGGAATGTTCGCTGAAAGTTGCGACTCCGATACTTGCAGTTACACCTCCTATTGTATCAAGTACTTGATTTTCGATTGATTTTCTTATTCTTTCCGCAGCAGTATAACCGCCTTTAGAATCGACACCGGGTAAAAGTACATTAAATTCTTCACCGCCTATTCTTGCAGGAACATCTATAGAACGGGCTTCTCTTTTCAGCACGTTAGCTATGGTTTTAATTGCCAAATCTCCATATTGATGACCATAAGTATCGTTTATTCTTTTTAAGTAATCTAAATCTAAAGAAACGAGAGAAAAAGGCTGTTTTAAACGAACTGAACGTTCAGCCTCTTTTGTTATTGTTTCTTCAAAATATCTTCTGTTATACAAACCTGTTAAAGGATCGGTAACTGCCTGTTTTTTTACTTCTTCAAATAATCCTGCAACTGTTATTGCAAGTTCTATCTGATTTGCATACAAAGAAAGGAAATTCATTTCTGTATCAGTTAATCCATCACGATCCGAAGATACAATTAAACAGCCGAAAGCATCATTTGTTTTATGCAAAGGAACTATGGTGCAAGACTTTGAATGCATTCCGGAAATAATTTCATTTAACTGTTCATCTGCTAATGAAGGAAAAAACATTTGAACAATACCCTTTATATCGGGAGTAGAATATATTTGACGTTCAATTATTGCTTTTACGACAATTGAATTTAGAATATAAGGAAGTTCGTATGTATCTGCCGCTTCTGATACTATTTCAAATGCTTTATTAATACTTTGATTTTCCGAATATGCTTTTGCAGAAAAATAACTTGTACCGTTTTCTCTATGTTCAATTTTAAGAATTGAAGCAAAACTGTATCCCATATCATTATGTAAAATATTAATAATTTTATCAAGCATATTTGACAGAGGCTGAGATGAATTCATCATTTCCCAAACACTGTTTAATGTTAATATAGTTTGATTAGCCTGTTCAAGTTCTTTTGTTCTTGCTGCTATTTCTTCTTCTAAGGCAATGTTACGAGCATATACATCCGCAAAATTTTTGCCCTGCATATATATAGAACCGTCAATTCTGTTAATTTGCCCAAGTAAATCTTTAATTCCTGAAAATATACTCACATTGCACCCGATACAACTATTATCATTATTAATAATATACCTTTTTTTTATTCTTGTAAAACTTTTTTACATTAACTTATAAATATAAATATTTTGAAATACAACAGGTTTTATTAAAGATTCCTTTTCTGTGATTAGTTTTGTTTGTAATAATTCATAAAAATAAGCTGCCTGAAATAAAAGACAGCCTATTTTTAAATATTTTCTAAAAACCAAACCGGAAGCTATTTAGATTCTCTAATATTCAATTTAGAAATTAAAGTTCTGTATTCATCGAGGTTTCTTTCTTTTAAGTATGAAAGAAGTCTTTTTCTTCTTCCAACCATCATTAATAAACCACGTCTGCCTTGAAAATCTTTTTGATTAGATTTTAAATGTTCCGTAAGTTCGGTAATTTTAGCTGTTAATAAAGCGATTTGAGTTTCAACGCTTCCTGTATCTTTTTCATTTTTACCGTATTTCTTTACAATTTCAGCTTTGTTTTTTAAGTTGATTGCCATTTTTCTTCCTTTTCTGTTTGTGACTATATCCGTACAATTTGTGCAATAACGGCAGAATGCATTGTACTGCTGTCACACTGCTGCCACACTCATTGACTTCATTGAAATAATATCATTTCAAAAATAAAAATCAATATAGCTATTAAGTTTTCTTACATTTAAACTCTAATTTTTATAAAAATATACTGCAAGAACTTGCGTAATATTATCCATTTTATATTTTTCCGGTAATACATGTTCCAGTGTATCGATTATTTCTTCTTTTGAGTAATCATTAATCATATTAAATGATATTATTTCATTATCAATATATCCTTGAATCAAAAGTTTTATTATACTTTTTTCAATTTGGGATAATCTTATAACCGGCATAACTTCGTATTTTTGAATCCATTTTTGCAATAAATACATGTTCATTATTACATTTTTCTCTGAAAATATCGATTTACCTCTCATTTCTTTATACGAAATTTCATATATCAGCGAATTAAAAAAATATCTGTTATATGAAG
The DNA here is from genome assembly GCA_905235825.1 of Candidatus Gastranaerophilales bacterium. Lineage (GTDB taxonomy): Bacteria > Cyanobacteriota > Vampirovibrionia > Gastranaerophilales > Gastranaerophilaceae > Avigastranaerophilus. The sequence continues at coordinate 9,765 of CAJONH010000002.1, read as the reverse complement.
TTTTTAAAGATAATTCGGCATAAATTTCTTTATAAAAATTACGAAAAATATTGTCTGTTAAAAACATTTTTTCAGTAATTACATATATTTCGTTGAATTTCTCATTATTTTCATTTTCATAAATTAATTTAAATTGTTTTTTTATTTCTTTCGGCATTATTTTTAGTTTTTCCATTATATATTCAAGCAGAAAAACCTCTTTTTTATTATGTTCTTTTGTTATATCCAATATCATGGATTGGCTTACTTCTTTGTTTTTGTTAATACCTAATGCTTTTTTTAATGCTGTTAATTCTTTATATTTTTTTTCAGCATATAAAGTATTCAAATCATTTATCATAGTTAATCATTTCCTAATTTTTTATAATTAACACCTTTATTATTATAATTCCGATTTTAATTTAATAATATTAGCCAATAGGCTAATATTTTCTGTTATAATGTAAAACTTTTTCTTACAGTTATAATGTATAGATAGCTTTTGCAAAATAACTTAGACTTATTATATGGAATTTTTAAGAATTTTTGGGAGAAATATAAAAAAATACAGGGAATTACACGAACTGTCACAAGAAGAATTTGCTTATAGACTTTCAATAAATTTTTCGAATATAAGCAGGATAGAATCGGGTAAACAGTTTGTTACGGCTGAGCTGTTAGAAGCAATCTCAAAAATTTTGGGTATAACTGCAAATAAATTATTTGAACAAGATGATGACGTAAAAATAGAAAAAACAGGTAATACTTATAAAGAAAAACTTATTAATTATGTATCAGTCTTAAGTGAAGAAGATGCTAAATATATTTTTGAAAGTTCAAAGTTATATATGAAATATAAAATAAAAAATAGCAGCAAAAGCTAACCATTTATTTTATTATCACCTGAAATTGTAATAATAAAAGCTGTTCCTGCCGGAAGTCTAATATTACCGCCTTTCATAAAAACGGAAATAAATGGAGCTGTTGCCGCATTTACAATATAAATTGCTCCGCCAAGTGCCAGAGGAACAAGACTTAAAATATTGATAACAGGAAATGACGCTATATCTTTACCCGCATTTTTCATTATTTTTAATGTTTTTGTACCCGGGGTCATTGCTTTTGCACAATTTGCCCAATATTTTCTTTTTCCTTTTATATCATTTCTAAATATTTTTTTGGAATTAGCTTCCGATAATTTTGTTGTAATTATGGACATAATTCCGTTAAAATATATTTCATTAAATTTAAGCTCAATAAGACCTCCGTTTCCCGTTATTTGCGGTAAATGAGAATCTGTCACGGTAGCTTTAAATAAAGTTCCGGCAGGAATAATAATTCCTTCTTTTGTCAAAATTGAATTTTGCGATAAAAACGATAATTTAACACCTGACGGTGTCCAATTTGATATATCACCTTTTGATATCAGCGTAACTTTTGTACCGCTTTTTATTGTATAACTTTTTCCCGTAATATTATATTGTTTTATTTCTTTGGGCATTACGGCTTTAGATGGGGCTGATTTAGGAAGTGCGGGAAGTTCATCTACGTTATACTGTTTTCTTATATCAGTATCAATACTTACATCATATTCTGCTGCGAGTATTGTTTGAATATTTAATAAAAATAATAATATTACCGTAATTAATTTTTTCATATATATTAATTCTAATATGATAATAAAAAAATAAAAAGTTTGTTATTTTTTGTATCTTAAAAATCATATAAGGCTTATTTTAAAAGGTCATCGGCTTCTTTCATTCCGTCTTTATAGAAATGTTCTTCTTCCGGAGCCAATATTTTTAGTAATTGTAAAAAATTACCGACGTGTTCTTTTTCGTCACCTGCAATTTCATCCAATAGAATTTGAGCTTCTTTACAATCAACAGAGTCTGATAATTGTTCATACAACTGTATCGCTTCAAATTCAGCTGCTATTGAATATCTTATAGCACGTATTATTTCTTTGTTATTTAGTTTTCTTTCACAGTTATTACCTGCAAAAGGATTTGAAAATTCAGGCATATTTCCTCCTTTTTTAGCAGTGTAAACAAATTTAAAAGAAAATATATTACCTGTTCGATTATTTTTTATTGCTAATCTATAAATTCGGACATTATTTCATTGCTCAATAATATTCCCCGCCTGGTAAGTTTTACCGTTTCATTTTCAGTTTTTAACAGTCCTAAATTTACATATTTACTAATTATTTTATTGTATTTTGTCATAAAATCCGTATTATATTTTTTGTTAATTTTATTTATATTAATTCCTTCTTTTAAACGTAATGCAAGAAAAATTTCATTTTCCATTGTTTCTTGTTCGGTAAGCAATATTTCTTCTTCTCTATAAAAAGGATTTTCAATGTACTTTTTAAAATCCGAAGTATTTTTATATCTTAGATTACCCTCATAACCCGATGCATTAAGTCCAAAACCATAGTATTCTTTATTTCGCCAATAAGCCGTATTATGACCGGACTCAAACCCCTCCAGTCCGAAATTACTTATTTCATAATGATTATACTTTATTAATTTATCACACAGAATGTTATACATTTCAGCCTGCATTTCATCATCAGGAATTTTGTCAGGTCTGTTTTCATAAAAAAAAGAACCTTCTTCTATTTTTAATCCGTATGATGATATATGCTGAACTCCAAGACTTAATGCACTTTTTATATCTTCTTCAAAATCTTTAACTGACTGATTTGGCAAGCCATATATTAAATCAATACTTATATTATTAAATCCTGCACTTTTTATTGTTTCAACAGCATTTACAGCTTGATTTGATGTATGTTTTCGACCTATATATGATAAAATATCATTGTTAAATGTCTGAATACCAATTGAAACTCTGTTAATTCCCGCTTTTTTATATTCGGTAAATTTTTTTAATTCTACGCTTTCCGGATTTGCTTCTATTGTAATTTCAGCATTTTTATCTGCAATAAAAGCATTAATTATCTCATACATATCTTCGCCGTTAAGTAAAGAAGGCGTTCCTCCGCCTATATAGAGAGTTTTTAATACTTCACCTTTATATCTTGTTTTAATTTCTTCCGATAGTTTATTAAGATAAATTCCTTTATTATCAATATTTTCACCGGATACGAACGAACAATATTTACATTTTCTTAAACAAAACGGAATATGAATGTATGCGTGTTTAATCAATTAAAGATTATCTCCGTATTTATTTATTATGGACTTGACTAACAATTTTGAATTTTCTTCCAACTCGCTGTAATCACCTTCATTGTGTATTACATAATCCCAATCACTGATATTATCAAGTTCTGTTTCCGTATTATCATCAGATGAGGCAATAATTCCTCTTTTTGAACGTGCTTCAATTGAGGCTTCGACTCTAATACAAAAAGCACCGAGTGAACGGAAAAAATTCAGCTCGTGTTTCATTCGTACATCAGTTACTATTATATTTCCATCAAATTGAGAAATTTCCTTCAGCCAAAAATCAGGGCTTTTTGCTCTGCCCCAATTCCCCAGATTTATTAAATCCTGCCTGTATAAAGATTTATTTTTTTCAATTTCGGATAAACTTACTCCATTATCAAAAGAATATTTCCGTTTTATTGCATCAGCAATTCCCACTCGTTTAAATGTTTTAAAAGAATTTAACAATATTTTTGCAACAGTATCTTTACCCGAAAACTGTTTTCCCGAAAAAACAATTATAATTTTATTTTTGGTCATCTTTTATACTTAAACTTATTCTTCTGTCTTCAGGATTAAATTTTATAATTGTTGTTTGAATTTTATCGCCTGCTCTTAATATAACATTCTTTTTATTTTGATATTCTATTAATTCATTATTAGGCAGTAATGCTTCAACTCCCGGAAATACTTCGACAAAAGCACCAAAATGTTTAATTCTTGTTATTTCACCTTCAATTTTTGCACCGTCTTGAATTTTACTTTTAGCTTCAATCCAAGGGTCTTTTTCAAGGTTTTTAAGGCTTAAACTGACTCTTTGTTTTTCATTATCAACAACAATAACTTCAGCTTTAATATTATCTCCAACCTTAAGCACATCAGAAGGATGATCAACCCATCTCCAAGAAATTTGAGATAACGGCAAAAGTGCATCAATTCCGCCGATATCAACGAATGCCCCAAAATCCGTAATTCTGACGACCTCACCGTTTACAATTTGACCGGCTTCTATATTCTCAAATATATTTTTCTTTCCGTTGTCTTTGTCATCATTGAATGCCAATCTGTTAGAAAGAATAAAGTTACCCTGTTGAATATCCATTGTAAGAATTTTTAAAGGAATAACATCACCTGTATTATTTTCTGTTGATTTTGCTTTTAACTGACTGGAAGGAACAAAACCTCGTACTCCTTTAACATCAACAAGAAGACCGCCTCTAACGGAAGAAACAATTGTACCTTCGACGGTTTCATCATTTTCTTTTAATTTTTCCAATTCTTTCCAGCTGTATGCCATTGCAACTTTTTTATAAGAAAGCAAAAACCTGCCGTCTTCATCTTCTTCACGAATTATTAAGAACTCATATACTTCATTTTTCTTTAAAGTTTCTTCCAAAGAAACAGCTTTATCAATAACAGCTTCTTTTACCGGTACATAAGCTGCAGTTTTTGCACCTATATCAACATTAACTCCGGCAGAATCATACGAGCATACAATCCCTCTAACCAAATCTCCCTTCTGAAAGCTATAATCATAGTTTTTTAATAATTCTTCAAATTCGGTATCCGTATACTGCTGCTTGCTCATCTCTCTCACCTCATGCCGTTAGTCTGAAAACATTAAGCATTATATCCTTTTTTTCGCCTTTTGTAAAGATTTGAAAACCAAAAATGCTTATATTTCACAGTTTTTCAAAAATAAACAGATAGTTTGTTCCGTTTTATTTATATTTATAAATTTATCTATTGCAATTATTCCGATTAAATATTATTATATTGGTTGTGCAACAGATAATTGAGTATTTATGCAAGTATTAAAAGCATTTGATTTATTTAATAATATTAAAAATATTGACAGTGTCGACTTTGATTGTGTCAATGATATTGACTTAGATTTTTCTAATGTTCATTCTATAGATTTAAATGCAATAAATGTACTGTTAAATATGCAAAAAGTTGCAGTATTAAATAATAAAACTCTTTCATTAAGTAATGTTTGTCCTCAAGTTCGTCAAATGCTCGAAGTAACGGGAATAGATAAAACTTTTTCAAGAAAAGTTACAAATCCGATAAAGGCATAAAAATGGCAGGTACTTTTTATATTTGTGCTACTCCGATTGGAAATCTCGGCGATATAACATTTAGGACGGTTGAAATTTTAAAAAAGGTCAGTTATATAGCATGTGAAGATACTCGTATTACAAAAGTGCTTGCAGAAAAATACGGAATTAATGCTAAACTGTTGGATTGTCATAAATTTAACGAAAAAGAAAGAAGCGGAAAAATAATTTCTCTTGTATCGGATGGGTATGATGTTGCACTTGTATCGGATGCGGGAACTCCGTTAATATCAGATCCCGGCAGTTACTTAATTGAAGAACTTTTAAAAAATGATATTAAAATTACTTCACTTCCGGGGGCTTGTGCCGTCACTGTTTTTTTAAGTATGCTTCCACGAAAAAATGAAGAATATGCATTCATTGGTTTTATTCCACGCAGTCAAAAACAGCAAATTGAAATCCTTAAAAAATACAGAAGTACTAATTGTGTATTTTATGAATCACCGCAAAGACTAATGCAGACACTGGAGAATATAGCCCGTGAGTTTGGAGATGAAACAAAAATATCCGTTGGCAGAGAACTTACAAAAGTTTTTGAAGAAATTAAAACCGGAACTGTTAGTGATGTAATTCAATATTATAGCAATCATACTCTAAAAGGAGAGATTGTGGCTATGGTATATGAACAAGAAGCATCAAACATAGAAAATTCTGAATTATTGCAAAAAATATCACTTTTAAAGGCTGAAGGATACTCAACCAAAGATATTTCCAAAATAATATCTTTAATATTCAATGCCAACAAAAATGATATTTATAAACTTGCAAGCAGTTGTAAATAACTACTAAGAAGAATTATTTTATATTTTATATTTTATTCATACAGCAATTTTTGAATTTTTTTCCGCTTCCGCAGGGACATTTATCATTTCTGCCGATTTTTGAATAATCAATACCTTCTTTTATCGGAGCTGCTTCTTCTCTATCGGAAACAACCTTCATCATTTCCTCAAATATTTTTGAGGCATATAAAACACTTGCAGAAGAATATATTTTCTTTTCAAATGAATCTGCTTTATAATAGCTTAGTAATTCATTCAATGTATAATTAGTTTCTAAAATTTCATTTGTTCTTTCTATAAAATTAGGATATTTTTCAGCAGCAGTTTTTATAATTTGAGCCGGAACTTTATCATTTTCAAGGAAATTTTTTACACAATCTTTATATCCTTGAATTGTTTTGTAATCTTCAACTTCATATATTTTACAAAATGTCTGCCAAAACGGAACAACAAATAATCCCAGCTCTTTATTATATATTATTCCTATATCATATATTGACGAATGTGAAGAAAAACCTTCAAGTGACTTTTCCATAAAATTAGAATATGAATTTTTAAAATCACTGACTGTAAAAAATCTGTTATTTTCAACATTTTTAATATTAGCCTGAATTTCATCTTCATCGGGCAAAATTTCTAAATCACAATAATCATTAAAAAGATTTATCAAATTATCCGCACACTGATTTGTTGTTATAATTTCATTTGTTTTAAAGCATTCTTGAAATTTTTTTCCAAAATCAATAACTAAACTTTCAATTTGCTTTTCTTTTTGAGGATTTTGAAAATATGCATCTTCAGGCTTTTCTATAATTTTAGCTATTGCATATTTATAAACTTCATCTCTGTTTGTACTTGAAAGTACGTTTGATATTTCCAGTAAATAATATTCATCTTTCATTTGAAATAATCGGCATAATGCGTACTGCCCCGGAGTCATTCCCCTAAAATTATTCATTTTAACTAAAGATAATACCTTATACATTTTTTCATTTACCAGATTATAAAAGTCAAATCCGCTGCTTAATATCCGTCTTACTTCAAATACGGAAGAAAAAGATGTTTTTAATGCTTCTAATATATTTTTTTCTTCACTTGATATATCTGAATTTTTTTCTTCAAAAAGCTGAATTATAGATTTTTTATCAGAGGTAAGACGACGTTCAAAAATATAAGGAATAAGTTTTGATTGAAGTGCATTTCCTTGTACATTCTTTGATGCTATAGCCGTTAAATACTCATCTAAATCAGGCTTAACTGTTTCATCATTCAGAACAAAATTCATTAACTTTGTTATAGTATCGGATATTATTGATAGTTTTTCTATTACAGACATGTTTTATCCCCTCTTATTTTTACAACAGCACTATGTCTTGCCGTTATACCTTTTTCTTTTCTATAAGAAAAAAATATATCAGACATGCAGAATGTGCAATAGTCACAAACGTCAATATTTTTAATACCTGCATTTATTAACTGATTATAATTCAATAATTTTAAATCAATAAAATATTTTTCGCCTTTTTTTGTGTATAAAGCTGTATCTGATTTATCTTTTATCAGTTTATAAAAAACATCTTCATCAGTTTCAAAACAACATTTTGATATAGCAGGTCCAATCAAAGCTGTAATATCTTCTGATTTTATATTTAACAGCTTATTCATTTTTTCAACAGTTTTAGAAGCTATTTCCAGAAAAGTGCCACGCCAGCCGGCATGAACTACAGCTCCCGTATTATCCTTTGGCGAATATAATATAATCGGTGTACAATCAGCAAAATTCATCAGTAATAATGAATCGGTTATATTTGAAACTAAAGCATCGGTATTATCATAAAATGATTTTTCATTAGTAACTATTTCGATATTACATCCATGTACCTGATTAGCTGTAGTTATTGTCTGACATTCCAGCTTTTCTTTTAAAAAAAGTCTGTTTTGTTCCGCTTTTTCGGTTAATTCAGACAGTGCAGCAGAAGTTAAAACAAAATCCCTTGTTGTAAAAAAGCAATCATATTCAGCAAGCAAAGTTGATTTTAATATTTTTCTCCCGAAAAAATCATCAAAATAGAACATTAATTACTACTTTCTTATTTTTTTTCACTTTCACCTATTTTTTGTATTATAACAGTTTGTTCCCTGTTAATTTTTTTTGTTTTTTTAATTAAATCAGCAACCATTTTACTTTGAAAGAAAATTTGTTTATTATTCATTAAATCTGCTTTTTCTATGGTTCTGCCTATTCCGCCGTAAATATCAATCATTGTATTTGCCGTTAACTTTTGTCCGTCCCAAAAATCTTGAACTCTATATGATTCGGAAGGAATAATTTCTTCGATGTGTGCTGTTTCGGATGAGGTAGCAGGATTTAATTCCAATGAAGTAGAACCGCCCAGCCCGTAAAATTCGATAGTTGCAGTTGCACTTTTCGGTATTTTTGTATTATCTTTAGTAACAAGAATAGAAACAAACACTTTATTATCAAAAATTTTTATATCCTTAACATAACCTATATTAACCCCCATTAATTTAACGGGAGAACCTTTTACAAGACCGTCAACATCATTAAAAAAAATATAATATGTATTTTGAGAATTATCTTTTATTGCTGTCTTATAAATAAATCCTGAAACAGCACAAAATATTATAATCAGCCAAGCGATAATTTCTATTGTCCATATATATTGTCTTTTCATAATTACATTATATTTAAAATATAATGTAATAACAATATTTACATCGATTAATATATCTTTAAATTTATTTTGAACTCAAAAATTTTGTTATCGTTATAAATTGTGCAATAATATATTTGGTAAACTATGAAAAAATATTTTTTAGCAATACTAATATTTTTTATGTTTGCATCTGCAAAAATTTATGCCATTGATGAAATTAAAGCGGGTGACACATTAACTGTTGATGATTGTATTGAACTTGCAATAAAAAACAGTCCTCAAATTGAAATTTTTAAACAGCAGACTGAAATTCAAGACTATAAAAAAGGACAGGCAAAGGCAAGTTATTTCCCTTCCATAGGGGCAAGCATCGGCTATGATTACGGCAATTCGGATAACAGATACGGCTCAAATCAAAATAAAAATACGTCTGCAAGAGTTTCTTTAAATCAATTAATTTACAGTTTCGGTAAAGTATTTTCTCAGGTTAAAATGCAAAAATTTTATAAAATTGCCTCTGAATACGATTTACAAAATGCTGTTTTAAACACATCAAATAAAGTTCGTTCTGCTTATTATGCAGTGTTAGCAGCAAAGGCAAATGTTGATATTCAAAGAGCAAATGTTATGGTTAATGAAAGACAATATAACAGAACAAAGGCTTTTTTTGATGAAGGTATGGTTTCAAAAATTGACCTTGTTAATCAAGAGGTTTATTTAAGTGATGCCAAAATAAGCCTTGTAAGTGCCGAAAATGTTTATGATAATGCTATAATTCAATTAAATAACGCAATGTTTATTGTTAATGCTCCCGAATATAATATAGAAAATACCGAAACGTTTAATTTTAAAAATAATTTTGCACAAATAAATTTAATAAATGTTGCAAATACTAAAACTAAAGCTGATGAAAAAACGGAACCCAAAGATGCTGTTTTAACTACTCAGGTTGAAAAAACGGAAATACTGGAAAATTATAAGTTTGAAGCATATCCGTATTCGCTGGAGGAATCTGTTGAAAAAGCAT
>CAJONH010000001.1 GCA_905235825.1 Candidatus Gastranaerophilales bacterium | reverse complement strand
TTTCTATTGTTTTAATATGATTTTTACCTGATAAAGTAGTTTCTATAGCAAAAGATTTTTTATTTAACAGAAGTTTATTTAATTTTTCTAAAACAATTTTACCGGCTTTTATTTTTACACTTTCAATATTATCAGGACAAAGTTCTTTTGCTATATCATCAGCATTTAAAAATTCAATATTTTCATCTAATAAGAGTTCACTTGCTAAAGTGCTTTTACCTGTGCGGTTTGCCCCTGCTATTATATATAAAATCGGTTTATCCATAAACATATTTTAACATAGTTCAATTTTTAAGCAATTTTTTCTTTTAACTTGTCTTATAAATAATAATTAAGTACCTGAAAGATTAAAACCTGTAGTTGATTTATTAAAACAAGAAAATTTTGAATTTGTAGAAAATTTAAGTACAGCAAGTCAAAATATTTTTTCAGTTAAAAAGGATAAAAAAACTTTTATAGTGACTTGTAGTAATAACAAAAAGAGTTTAGAAACTCAGTATATAAATAATCTATTAAAATCTATAGATAATATAAGTAAAGATAAAAACGGTATAATTTTGGTTACTAAAAATGGAATGATAGACAAATGCAAAGAAGGTTTTGAAGAAAAAACAATGACCGATGAAAATGGCAATGAATATATTATTTATACAAAAGATTTAACGCAAGAACAAAAAGCAAATACTGTATAACTCAAAAAATGTCCTATACAAAACCTGCCTATTTTCCTTATATAATGCCATTTTTCAAAAATGTTTTGTCAAGTAAGAGGACAAAACCGGACACATTTTCCGCATATCGGACTTTTTAAAACTTGAATATCAAGCTGCTTCCGACCACGAAAACTCAGACACCATGCCGGTTTCAGCGAAAACCGTCACTAAAAATTGATGTATAGTAACAATTGGTTTGAGAAAAGTAACACTGATTTTGATAATTTTATATATTTTAAAACAAAAGTTTGTTCTTAAATTTATTAATTATCTAAAGTTAGTCAATTTATTAAAATCTATTTGTAAAATATCCGTTAATTGAAATAATTTACGTAAACTGATATATTTTTGTCCTCTTTCAATTCTACAAACATATTCTTCTGAAAAGCCTAAAGCAACGGCAATATCGATTTGCCGTAAGCCTTTTTCTTCTCGATATTTCTTTATATTCTGACCTAATAATTTTACTCTTGACATATGACCTATTATTCCATATTATAAAAATATATATTTGACCTATTTGTCCAAAGGTAAAAATATGATTAATTTAGTAAGTCTTATAAAAAGAAATAAAATAGAAAACCCACCATGGAATTATTCTTTTTTACAGAATTTAGATGTAAGAGAATACCCATTGTATTTAGCTGAACTATTTAAATTAAATACAGGAGAAAATCTTCCTTTGAGTTTTGACTTTAAGAAACAGGCATGGGTAATTGATAAAAAAAGATGTAAGACATTTAATCAAAAGATACAATGGATAAAACTTTATGGTGTAACGCCTTTAATGTGTGATTGTACGGATAAAATAAAAGTAAGGAATTACGTAAAAGAGAAAATTGGTGAAGAATATCTAAAACCTGTTTTACAAATGTGTGATAATTTTGATGAAATTGATTTTGAAAAACTGCCAAATGCTTTTGTTTTAAAATGCAACCACGGCTGCAAATGGCATTATATAATTAAAAGTAAAAATGAATTTTTAAATAATCAAAAACTATTTCAAGCAATAAAACAACAAATGACTGGTTGGTTAGAACAAAATTTCTGCTGGTGGGGAGGTTTTGAACTTCAATATCTTAATATAAAGCCTAAAATTTTAATTGAACCTTTAATGAGAGAACAACTTGATAAAACATCTGAAACAATAAATATTTATTGCTTTAATGGAAACCCTCAAATAATTATACATTTTTTTGATGATAAAAAAATGAGCATATGGGATGAAAATTTTAAACCAATGGAAAATATTTTCGATTTTTCCGAAGAAAATATAAAAAAAGAAGCAGATAATTTAATAAAACAGGCTTTTGTTTTATCAAAACAACTTGCAGTAGATTTTTGTTTTGTTCGTGTTGATTGGATGATATTTAAACATCGTATTTATTTTGAGGAACTAACATGTACACCTTATTCAGGATTTAATGTTTTAAAAGACATGACTGTTAATTTAAAATTAGGCAAATTAATTAATATAGAAAGGATATAAAATGAATTTCAAAGAGATAACTAGCTTAAATATTTTAGAAATAGAAAAATTATATGAAGATACTATTATCAATAAAAATGAACTCTTAACTTGGTGCGATTGTTGTAGCAACGAAAATTGCAGTAGAGATAATTGTTCTATAATAGAAAGATGTGATGATGCTCCACTAAACACTGTAGGTTGCTATGCTTGCGGAAAAGTGTGGGATGTATGTGAAATAGATGCATATAACAGTAGCTACGATAGTTGTAATAGAATTTGCAGGGCAATGGGGCATAGATGCGGGAAATAATAGTGCGAAATTGACTATAAAATTATTTAAAATTTGTTAATTTATAAAACTCAATTTCTAAAATATCAGTAAGTTCAAATAATTTTCGTAAACTTATATATTTTTGTCCTCTCTCAATCCTTCCGACATATTCTTCTGAAAAACCTAAAGCAACGGCAACATCAATTTGACGTAATCCTTTTTCTTCTCGATATTTTTTTATATTTTGACCTAACAATTTTATCCTTGACATATGACCTATTATTCCATATTATATAGATATAAATATGACCTATTTGTCCAAGAGCTAAAATTATGTTTAGATATAAATTTTCACTACCGATGCCGTATGAGAAGCAGAATATAGAAAAACTTATTGATTTGAATAAACAAATAGAAAAATCAAAAATAACAAGTTTATATGCAAGTTTGCCTTCGACTTGCGAAATGTTTACGGAGTTTGAACAATCAAGAAATATTCAATTCGATAAAACCGATTTCAATTATTGGAAATATTTATTTTCTTATTCTTTAGAAAAAGAAGTTGATTTTATTTATCTTCTAAATAGTTCTATGCCGTTTGATTTTCAAAATCCTTCTTTTAATAAAAAGCTCGAAAAGTTAGATAAGTTATTACAAGAATTTAGAGTTGTGGGAGTTAATAAATTAAGAGTTGCAAATCCTCAATTAATGAGTTATTTAGGAAAATATTACAGTGATTTTAATATCTACGCTTCAACTTCTTTGGATTATAAAACAATATCAGAGTACCAAAATTTAATTTTAATGCATCCTGAGATAAAACAGATAGTACCAAGTCATGATGTTAATAAAAATTTTAAACTATTAAAAAACATAAAACACGATTACCCTAATTTAGAAATTGAACTTATTGTAAATGAAGGCTGTATGCAAGGCTGTCCGCATAGAAGTTTACACGAAAATTTAAATTATGATAACTCGGTAAATAACAATAGTGATTTATCAATTTCAAATAGATATTGTATAACATATTGTTCGCACATAATAAAAAAATATCCGTTTCTTAGTTTAACATTAAATAATAATATATATCTGTGGGAAATAGAAGAATATGTAAAAATTGGTATAAATAAATTTAAACTAGTTGGGCGTGATGCTTACACATTTAGATTTGAACAATATTTAAATGAATATTTAATGTATTTTAAAGCTATAGATAATTATAAAAGTATAGAAAATATTTCAATAAACAGTTTTATAAACAGACTTGTTCAAAATGAAATATTATCGGAATTAAAAACAAAAGAAATTAAGCATATATTGCCCCAAATTGAACATTTCAAAAAATACGGGCATTTGTGCAGTTCAAAGTGCGGAGTTGAATGCAGATATTGTTATAAGTGTGCAGAAAAAATTCAAAAATTTTATGAAAAGAAAATGAAGGCGAGGGAAAAAGCACCGCATTATGTACCTGCTTGCAAAATAGTTTAAATATATATTTACGTAGCATGACGGGTTTTGCCCGTCTTTTTTTCTAAAAATGTCCTATTCCCAAACTGCCTGTTTACTTTATATAACGGCTATTTCGTAAAATATTCTGTCAATTGACCGGACATTATCGGACACAATTTCCGCATAGCGGACTTTTTAAAAAGCAAATATCAACTTACTTCCGACCACGAAAACTCAGACACCATGCCGGTTTTCCCGAAAGCCACTACAAATGTAAAATAACACTTGGTTTGATTATTTGTAACACTACATTTGATAATTTTAACTTTATTTTTACCAAAATCTGTTGTAAATGTTTTGATTAAATACTTTTTAAAATATCGCTCAAATAATTTTTGTATTTATCTTTTAGACTTTTTGGAGATATAATCTGCACATTTTCTCCCCATTTAAAAAGATTAAACAATATTGATTTTTCCCCTGATGCTTGAAATGTAACAATAACAGCACCATTTTTCTGTATTTCAATTTTTTGTAATGGATGAAAATTGTAATTTATAATATCATCTGATATTTCTTTTTTGAATTTCAATTTTATATTCAAAATTTTATCGTGATAAATTCCGAACGATTGAGCTGAATACTCTTTTAACTTAAAACTGTTTTCAGGCTCAAAGTATTCATCTAAAACTTTTATATCTGTTATTTTATGCAGCAAATAATTTTTAATTTTACCGTCATTTTTTGCAATTAAATAATGTTTTTCTCCATACAAAATACCTAAAGGAACAGCTGTAACTGATTTTACAGGCTTTAATCCTTTTATTATTCTGAAATTTGTTTCTTTATCTTTTTCATAATCTGCCGATTGATAATTAAACTGAACTTTTTTCATTGATTTTAAGGCTCTGCGGATTATTGCAAGTATTTTAGCATCAATTTTATAATTTGCCCCCTGCCTTATTAAAAAGCCTTCATTTTCAAGCAGAATTTCTGTATCATTTTCTAATGACGATAAATTTGTATTGTTTGCAGATTTAATTGAAGTTATTATTTTTTCAAGTAAATCAATTTTATTTTCAAGATGATTTATTCTGCATAGTTCTTTTATATTT